>JALWTZ010000415.1 GCA_026993285.1 Lysobacterales bacterium
TGAAACTGATCATGATGTGCGAGGTGCCCAGCAACGCGGTGCTGGCCGAGCGCTTCCTGGAGCATTTCGACGGCTTTTCCATCGGCTCCAACGACATGACCCAGCTCACCCTGGCGCTGGACCGGGATTCCTCGCTGGTGGCCGATCTGTTCGACGAGCGCAACGAGGCGGTGAAATACATGCTGGAACTGGCCATTCGGGCCTGCCGCAAGCAGGGCAAATACATCGGCATCTGTGGCCAGGGCCCTTCCGATTATCCGGATTTCGCCAACTGGCTGGTGGAGCAGGGTATCGAGAGCGTCTCCCTCAACCCGGATACCGTCATCGACACCTGGCTGTATCTCAGCCAGCAGGGCGCGAAGGGATGAACCGGCTGGCCATTCGCTTTCGCCAGGACGGCCAGGAAAAGCCTGGTGTACTGCTGGACGGGCAACTGTACGACGCGTCCACGCAGGTGGCGGACTGGTCCGGCGAGCGGCTGGCCGGTCTGCGGGAGCAACTGGCCGGGCTGGATCTGAATGCATTGCCAACCCTGCCGGCAGACACACCCCTGGCCTGCCCGGTGGGTGGCGTGCGCAAGATGCTGGCCATCGGCCTGAACTACGCTGGTCATCTGGAGGAAATGAAGGCCCAGCGGCGGGAAGATCCCATGCTCTTTTCCAAGGCCATCACCGCCCTTTCTGGCCCCCATGATCCCATCGTCATTCCTGCTGGCGCCCAGGCCGTGGACTGGGAGGTGGAACTGGTGGTGGTCATCGGCCGGGGCGGCGTGCGCATTCCCCGGGAACAGGCCCTGGCCCATGTGGCCGGCTACTGTACGGGCATCGATGTTTCCGAGCGGCACTGGCAAAAGCAGCGCGGCGGCCAGTTCATCAAGGGCAAGTCGGCTGACAGCTTCGGCCCGGTGGGCCCCTGGCTGGTGCCGGCAGAGCGGGTGGATCTGCAGCAGGGGCTGGATCTGCAGCTTAGCGTCAACGGCCAGGTCAAGCAGCGCAGCAACACCCGTCTGATGCTGCATGACGTGCCGGCCCTGATTGCCCATGTTTCCACCTTTCTGCGGCTGGAACCGGGTGACCTGCTGTTCACAGGCACCCCGGACGGTGTGGGCATGGGTCGCACACCGGAAGAATACCTGCAGCCCGGCGACGAAGTGGTGGCCCGCATCGCCGGTCTGGGCGAGCAGCGCCACCGCGTGCTGGCCGAACCCATCTGAGGCTGACGGCGCCCCGAGCGTGAGCCGGGGCGCTATAATGCCACCCCCTGAAGGAGAGCATCATGAAAGCCGACCCTGAAGTGCTTGCGGCCATTGCCGCCGCGCCCAAAGCCCTGGGGCATTTCCCCGGGCTGGAACTGCTGGATGTGCATGACGCTGAAACCGTAGCAGCCCTTGAGCGCATGCAGCAGGCCTATATCGACGATATCGAAAACGGCCAGCACACCGCCGAGCGGGTGGCGGCCCTGCGCCAGTGGATGGGTGAGCAGGGCGTGGATGCCCTGATCATCCCCCTGCACGATGTCTTCTTTGGCGAATATGTGCCGCTGGCCAACCAGCGCCTGGCCTGGCTCACCGGCTTTACCGGTTCCAACGGCCAGGCAGTGATCATGCGGGAGAAGGCCGCCTTTTTCTCCGACGGGCGCTACACCCTGCAAATGCGCCAGCAGGTGGATCAGGCCATTTTTGAACTGCGCCATATCATCGAAGAGCCGCTGGAAGACTGGCTGGGCGCACATCTGCAAGCGGGGCAGGTACTGGCCTGTGATGCCAACCTGCACACCCGTGCCCAGGTGGATCGCTGGCAGGTGCTGGCCGAGGGCAAACAGGCCCGCCTGCGCCTGCTGGCTGAAAACCCCGTGGATGCCGTCTGGCATACCCGCCCGCCCATGCCCCTTTCTCCGGTGCGGGCACAGCCCCTGCAGTGGGCCGGCCGCGAAGCGAAGGACAAGGTGGTGGAAATGGCCGAACGCATCCGCCAGGCCGGAGCCAGCCATCTGCTGCTGACCCAGAATGATTCCATTGCCTGGCTGCTGAATGTGCGCGGCATGGACGTACCCAATACCCCTTTTGTACTCAGTTTTCTGCTTCTGAGCGCAACCGGGGAAGTGCACTGGTTTGTGGATGATCGCAAGCTGCATGCGCTGAATCTGCCGGATTTCGTCCACCTGCACGCGCCCGATTCGCTGGAGGGTTTCCTGCGCGATCTGGGCGATGCCGTGGTCGCCGTTGCACCGAATACCTGCCCGGTGGGCCTGCGCCAGGCGGTGGAGCAGGGCGGTGGCCGGGTGCTGGAAATGGACGACCCCTGCCAGTTGCCCAAGGCGGTGAAGAACAGCGCGGAACTGGCCGGCATGCGGGAAGCGCATGTGATCGATGCGGTGGCCATGTGCCGTTTTCTGCACTGGTTCGATCAGCTGCCACGCGACAGCCGACCCACGGAAATGATGCTGGCCGATCGGCTGGAGCAGTTCCGCCGCCAGTCCGATGCACTGGTCAGCCTGTCCTTCGACAGCATCAGCGGCGCCGGGCCCAACGGGGCCATTGTGCATTACCGGGTCACCGCGCAGAGCAACCGCGCGCTGCAAGCCGATGAAATCTATCTTATCGATTCCGGCGGCCAGTACCTGCAGGGCACCACCGATATCACTCGCACCCTGATCTTCGGCCAGCCCACCGCCGAGATGAAAGACCGCTTCACCCGTGTGCTCAAGGGGCATATCCTGCTGGGCAGCAGCCGCTTTCCGGCGGGCACCAGCGGCGCGCAACTGGATACCCTGGCCCGTCATGCCCTGTGGCAGGCCGGGCTGGACTATGACCACGGCACCGGCCATGGCGTGGGTGCCTTTCTTTCCGTGCATGAAGGGCCGCAATCCATCGGCAAGGGGCGCTCGCCCGTGCCGTTGCAAGCGGGCATGGTGCTGTCCAACGAGCCGGGTTATTACAAGACCGGTGCCTACGGCATCCGCATCGAAAACCTGGTGGAAGTGGTGGAAGTGGAACTGCCCGGTGCCGAACGGCCCATGCTGGGCTTTGAGAACCTGACACTGGTGCCCATTGATCGCCGGCTGATCGAGGTCACGCAGCTTTCCGAACACGAGCGGCAATGGCTCAATGCCTACCATGCCCGGGTGCGTGAGCGCATTGGCCCCTTGCTGGAAGAACCCGTTCGCCGGTGGCTGGAACAGGCCACGGCCCCACTGGAGTTGAAACCATGACTGTTCGTACCCGTTTTGCCCCCAGCCCCACCGGCTATCTGCATATCGGTGGTGCCCGTACCGCCCTGAGCTGCTGGCTGGAAGCGCGCAGAAACCAGGGGCAGTTCATCCTGCGCATCGAGGACACCGACCGCGAGCGTTCCACGCCGGAGGCGGTGGAAACCATCCTCGAAGGCATGCGCTGGCTGGAGCTGGACTGGGATGAAGGCCCCTTCTTCCAGACCGAACGCTTCGACCGTTACCGGGAGGTGGTGGATCAATTGCTGGCCGAAGGCAAGGCCTATTACTGTACCTGCAGCCGGGAAGAACTGGATCGTATCCGCGAGCAGCAACGGGCCAACGGCGAAAAACCCCGTTACCCCGGCACCTGCCGCCACCGCACGGAAAAGCCGGATGAACCGGCCGTGGTACGCTTCCGCAACCCCAGCGAGGGGGAAGTGGTGGTGGATGACCTGGTCCGTGGCCGGGTGGTGTTCCGCAATGAGGAACTGGACGATCTCATCATCGCCCGTAGTGACGGTACGCCCACCTATAACCTCACCGTGGTGGTGGACGACATGGACATGGGCATCACCGAGGTGATCCGTGGCGAGGACCATCTCAACAACACACCGAGACAGATCAACATCTACCATGCCCTGGGCGTGGAACCGCCGCGCTTTGCCCATGTTTCCATGATTCACGGGGATGACGGAGCCAAGCTGTCCAAGCGCCACGGCGCGGTCAGTGTGCTGCAATACCGGGACGAGGGCTATCTGCCCGATGCCGTCATCAACTACCTGGCCCGGCTGGGCTGGTCCCATGGCGATCAGGAACGATTCAGCCGGGAAGAGCTGATCCGCCTGTTCGATATTCGCGATGTCAGCCGTTCCGCTTCCGTGTTCAACCGGGAAAAGCTGCTCTGGCTCAACCACCAGTGGATCATGCACGGCCCGGTGGAAAGCACCGCGCGCCACCTGCGCTGGCACTTTCAACAGGCCGGGCTGGATGAAGCCCGGGGCCCGGCGCTGGAGCAGGCCATCCCGGTTTTTGCCGAACGCTGCAAGACCCTGCTGGAATTGCGCGATGCCATGGCTTTTCTCTACCGCCCGGTGGAAGGCTATGAGGAGAAAGCAGCCAAAAAGCACCTCAAGCCAGCCGCCCGGCCAGCACTGGAAACCCTGCTGAACAAACTGGAGGCGCTGGACTGCTGGGAAGCGGCGCCCATTCACCAGGCCATACAGGCAACCGCTGCCGAGCTGGAAGTGGGCATGGGCAAGGTGGGCATGCCCCTGCGCGTGGCCCTGACCGGCATGGGCCAGTCACCGGCCATCAACGAGGTGGCGGTGTTGTTGGGGCTGGAGCGCACCTTGGAACGAATCCGTCAGGCACTTGCTTTCCTCAATCAGAAAAACTGAGAACCCTATCCCGGTACGGATAATCCGACAAGGCACGGTGCCATACCCGTCTTCTCCCTTCCCTTAAAAAGGGTTAACATGGATTTTTCTGTGAAAGCAGACACATTTTCATGCAGAGGGGTAGCTAAGGATGAAAGGCTTGAAGACAGTCGTATTTTGGCTGGGGCTGGTTGTACTGGGACTACCGGGATTGGCATGGTCGCAAACCTATGCGCTGGCCCTAAATACGGTCGCTGATGGACAATCCGTGCCGGATAACAGTTCCTTGCAAACTACCGTCGCTCCCAATGCGCTTGTCCCGGTTGCCATCACCCCTGTGCTATCCATCACTGGTGGTACAGCACCACCCAATCCGAATGATGTGAATTTGTCCGTGGTTTATGACACCAATCTGACTCTGGATACAGTAGCATTGGCATCCGACCCGAATTGGGGATGTGACACTTCTGTTTTGGGCCAGATCGGTTGTTCGTTGACCAGCCCACCACCCAACTGGCCCAATGTGCCGCAGCTACCGCTGTCATTCACCGCACCGGCCTCTGGCGGCCCCTACAATATCAATATCAATGGCACACCGGTTTTCTATAACACACCGCCGGGGAACATCAATACCACTACTGCAGATGTTGGGGTGCAAGTGGCTGCCTCCACAGCAGACATGGAGGTGACCATGACATTGGCGCAAAACCCCATTGCAGTCAGTGACTATGAAATTCTGACGGTGGATTGGCGCAACAATGGTCCGGATCTGGCCACCAATGCCCAAGTCCAGGTCAACTTGCCTGCAGGATCAGCCTTTATCACGCCACAGGTGAGTGGCAATCCATGGAACTGTACGGTTACCGGCACGGTGGTTAGTTGTACACAGGCCAGCATACCCGTGAATACCTTTGGGCAGTTTGATATCTCTTTTGATGCACCAGCTTCGGTTGGAAGTTATCCAGTCACTGCATCCATTGGAGCGATAGAATCCGACCCTGTGACAAGTAATGACTCTGCCAGTGCTACGCTGGTTACCCAGCCGGTGGTGACGGACGCCAGTGTCACAACCACAGTTAATGTCAACCAAGCCGTACCGGGTGATACCGTTCAATTCATTGCGCGGGTAATAAATGAGGGTAATCAGTATGTGGATGGTTATCTGGAATTTTCCACCACGCCATCTCAGTCGCTGGTGGGCTATTCCGCACCAACGGGATGGAATTGCCTGCAAGGTAATACTGGCGTTATTGCCTGTTCTTCTGGCGGACAGATCGCGCCTGTAGCTGGTGGTGTGGAACCGGCTTCACGTGGTATCGGCGGTATCAATGTCGGTTTCGATGAAACTTTTATGCTGGATATTCGTATCAACCCGGCCGAGACCGCTGCCAGCATCACCGGCACGGCAGTACTGAAACCGATTTATTCGCCGCCGCTGGATGACAACACGGCTAATGACAGCAGCAGCGCTTTTGTGCAGTTGGGTACACCTGAGGCTGATCTCAGTGTGGATAAAACCGCGGTTTATACGCCACCCCTGCAAAATGGTGATACCTATGAATACCGGATCAAGGTGACCAATCAGGGGCCACAACCCGCACCTGGCGTGTTGATTAATGATCAGTTGCCGGATAATGTGGAATTGTTGTCTGTGGATGCACCGTTCGGCTGGACTTGTCTGCCCAGCTCCGGAATGGGTGTGATGATGCAGTGTGATTTCAACCGCGCACTGAGTCCACCAGACAGTCAGACCATTGTCCAGCACGTTCGATATCTGGGTGGGGAAATGGTTCAAACCTCGGCCTCGGTGACTGCGGATGTAGATGATCCTGCCATGGGCAATAACCGTGTGGAGCGTATTGACAATGTAATAACCGGGCCACAGGTAGATCTGGTACTTAGCCAGACTGTCAGCGAAACACAGGTAGTACCGGGTGGTGTGATCAGTGTGACCTATGTGGTACAGAATGCCGGGCAGGCGGATGCCAACGGCGTGAGTCTGGATATCAATCATGGCAGCCTGCTGATGCTGATGGCCAAGGCGGGGCCAGACTGGTCCTGCAGTGCTCAAGGCACAAACCAGACAGTTTGCCTGTTGAACCAGCCACTGGCAGCAGGCAGCAGCCAGTCCCTGAACCTGGATTTCCAGGTGGCTGAAACAGATGGAGTCGTCGACCTGTTGGCAACTGTCAGCAGTCAAGAGCCTGATTTGCAGT
This sequence comes from Lysobacterales bacterium, assembly GCA_026993285.1. Classification (GTDB taxonomy): domain Bacteria; phylum Pseudomonadota; class Gammaproteobacteria; order Xanthomonadales; family S139-57; genus S139-57. The sequence goes on from JALWTZ010000415.1 coordinate 6,803, forward strand.
CGGGTGACAACAGTCAGCAAACCCGGATTACCATCGGCCAGGGTGGGGGATCCGGTGAGCCTTTCGACCTGCAACTGGGCCTGACCAGTACAACCAGCACACCACTGGCAGGTCAACAGTTCTCCATTGCTGCGGTTCTGGACAATCTTGGCCCAGGTGCCGCCGCAGGTTTTGTGGTGGATTTCACTTTGCCGAATGGACTGGCACTGCTGCAAGCATCCGGGGAAGGCTGGCAATGCTCCCCATTGAACAAGGCACCCAACCTGCAGTGTGTGTTCAATGGTGTGTTGTCCAATGGTGGTCAGACGCAGGTTCAGCTGGATGTGGAAGCCACCGGTCAACCCGGTCAATCCCTGCTACTGGATGCGGTGACCTATGTGCCCAATGGCTCCGAGCAGAATGCCAGCAATTCGATGGCTTCCCTGGCCCTGCAGATATCGGCCTCAGACTTTGCCACCCAGGCTGTGGTGACCGGTTCCGCAGACAAGACACAGGTTCGCTCCGGTGAAACCATCCAATATGCCTTTGAAGTCACCAACGAGGGAGCGGTACCCATTCAATCGGCCTATGTGGAAGCCATGCTGGATGGACCGGCAAGCTTTGCCGTGGAAACCGCCAAGCAGTGGGCTTGCACAACGGTTGAAGCCAAAGTGTTACGTTGTAACCTCGAAGGCGAAATTCCGCCGGGCGCCACAGAGACCGTACAGTTTGCGGCAAAAGCTGAAGTTTCTCGCACGCCGGGCGTTATCCAGTTGCTTGCGGCGCTGGTGGATGCCAATGACCCGGCCAATATCAGTGAGCAACTGGTGGTGGATGTTTCCTATCTGGGCTTGAGTGATGTGGATCTGCGGCGTTTGCTCGACGATGCAGCCGGTGGTGATGAAATAGCCGGCGGTTCTGTAGGCCCCATTGAGGAAATGTGCCTCACACCGGCCAATGACACAGAACAGGCCTTCTGTGATGCCTTGTTCCAGGCGCTGGACGAAGGACGCTTGTCTGATGTGCGCAATGTACTACGGGCGGTGAATCCGCGGGCAGTGATTACGCAGACTTCTGCCATGGTGGAAGTCAGTGCCGCCCAGTTTCGCAATATAGATGCCAGAATGAACCAGTTGCGTTCCGGTGCGGGAGGTTTCAGCATGAATGGTCTGAATTTGCGCTATGGGGATCAAACCCTGCAACTGACTTCGTTACGCTATCTGATGAATGATGTGGACAGTGCGCGGGAAAGTGGTCTGGCCCGTCCATGGGGCTTTTTTGTCAACGGCACCATCAGTGTGGGTGATCGAGATCCGACCACTCGGGAAATCGCCTTTGACTTCAGCTCATCCGGTATTACCGCGGGTATGGATTATCGTTTCAGCCACAACCTTGTACTGGGTGCGGCGTTGGGTTATGCCAGTTTTGGTTCGGATGATGCTGATGGTGGTTCCATGGATACCCGTGGCACAACCCTGACCGGTTATCTATCCTGGTATCCGAAGGAAAACTGGTTTGTGGATGCACGCATCTCCCAGGGTTGGCTGAATGTGGATCAGAAACGTAGTGTGGAGTTCAGTATAGGTCCGGTATCGCAGGATGTACTGATGGCTGGTTCCACGGATGCAACGCAAACCACGCTGGCACTGGCCACAGGGATGCATTTCAATCACGAAGGACTAGTGATGACACCGAATTTGTCCATGCGCTATATGGGCACATCCGTGGGTGGCTATGACGAGCGGGCTGCCGGCATTGGTGCCGTAAGCTACTCGGCTTTCGATTTCGACTCGCTGGTCTTATCCGCGGGCCTGCAGATGAACAAGAGCATCAGTCTGGACTCCGGTGTACTGACACCGCAGCTGGATGCCAATTTCCGATACGAAACCCAGAACGATGGCATGATCATCGAAGCCCGTCTGCTGGGACGGCAGTCACCGTTCCTGGTTCGTACCGACTCACCTGACCGTGGCTACGGCACGCTGGGTGGCGGGCTGGTCTATGTCACCAATGGTGGCAAGCAGTTCTACTTCACCTACCGCCAGTTGCTGGGGCTGGAAGGCTTCAGCCAGTATACGGTCAACCTGGGCCTGCGCATGGAATTCTGAGCCAGTGTGCTCAGACAGGTAAGAAAAGGCCGCCGGAGGGCGGCCTTTCTGCTGAAAGAAGCCATGAATCCTTTCAGGCCGGCTTGACCTCCAGTTTTTCCAGCAGCTGCCAGAGTTTCTTTCGGTCCTCCTGATTGAGGAAATGGCTGATTTCGATGTCCCTGCCGGACTGGCCGATACAAATGGTAGCCCAGCCGTCTTCCAGGGGCGCGCGCTGCCCCTTGATACGCACCCATTGCATGGGAAAGCGGGCGGTAAACTCGGGTCGCAGGCGGCCGATTTCCAGCAACAGGTGATCACCTTCCTTGCGCAGGACGATTTTTTGCTGATTCTTGCGCACCACCCACCAGAGTGCCGCGAACAGCAACACCAGATCCAGGCCGGAAAAGAGCAATACGGGCCACATGCCGAAGAACAGGCAAAAGCCGGAAATGAGCGCATAAATCAACGCCATCAACAGAAGGAATGCCCGGTTTTGCCGCCAGGTCCAGGCCTGGTTGGGGGTGAGGATGATTTGCCAGTGCTCATCCTGTTGGCTGAATTCCACCATTGCACAAGTGTTCTTCCATCATGAGCTTGTCAGACTAGCGGGAATATGGCTAGATTGCCACTCCCCTCATACAGGATGTGCGCATGTCTGCTGAAGCCGCCCTCTCCATTCTGGAACACCGTTTCAGTGACGGTGCGATAAACCAGTGGCGTTTGTTCCTGCCGGAAAGCTGTGAGCGTGTTCTGGTATGGATGCCGGCACTGGGCGTGGCTGCCAGAAACTATGACCGATGGGCCCAGGCCTGGGCCCGGCGGGGTGTGGGCGTGGCCCTGGTGGAATGCCGTGGTAACGGTGCCAGCAGCTTGCGCGCCGCTTGCCGGGTGGATTTTGGCTATCACGAGGTGCTGGAAATTGAAATGGCGGAAATGATGGCGGTCTTGCGGCAGATCTACCCGGAGAAACACTGGTGGCTGGGCGGGCACAGCCTGGGCGGCCAGCTGGCCACCCTGTTCAATGCCCTGGATGGTGGTTTTGAACGTTTGTTGCTGGTGGGCACCGGCGCGCCCTGGTACCGTTGCTATGGCAGCAAGGGCAAGTACTATTACGCGCTGATTCAACTGGCCCGGCTACTGACCTCCCTGCTGGGCTATTACCCGGGCAAGCGCTTGCGCTTTGGCGGCAACGAGGGTCGTTCCCTGGTGCGAGACTGGTGTCATTCGGCCTTGACGGGGCGGTTTGTCATCGGTGGCAGTGCCGTGGATGTGGAACAGAAGCTGGCAATAGCCACAACGCCCATACTTTCGGTCTGGTTTGACCAGGACCCTTTGATCAGCCGGGAAGGCTGGCATTTTCTGATGGACAAGATGCCCGACGCCCGCCGCTGGACCTGTGAGCTGGGCAGCCCGCCCCTGACGGTTCCGGCCGACCATTTTGCCTGGATGAAGGCCCCCGAACCGGTGGTGGGCTGCCTGCTGGAACTGAACCAACAAGCCATGATGGAGGACTGACATGCATGTGATCGTCGATCTTTGTGTCGTGCCCCTGGGCGTAGGGGTTTCCGTTTCCCGCCATGTGGCGGCTTGCCAGCAGGTACTTCGGGAAGCGGGCCTGCAGCATCAGCTACACGCCTATGGCACCAATATCGAGGGGCCGTGGGATGCGGTTTTCGCCGCCATCCGCCGCTGCCACGAAGTGGTGCATGCCATGGGCGCGCCGCGTATCACCACCACCATCAAGCTGGGCACGCGCACGGATCGTGAACAGCACATGCAGGACAAGATCGACAGTGTCTGCCGCTTGCTGGACGAAGGGTGACTTGATTCCGGGCCTGCAAACCCCATGTTCAAGCCGGTTGTATTGAGGAGAGATCGCCAATGAATGCGTGGATTGTGGATGTCGGCGAAGCCGATTTTGACCAGCAGGTGGTGGAAGCTTCCCGGCAACAGCCGGTTCTGGTGGATTTCTGGGCTGGCTGGTGTGGCCCTTGCAAGATGCTCATGCCGGTGCTGGATGCCGTGGTGCAATCCTACAACGGCAAGGTTCGCCTGGCGAAGGTGGATACTGACCGGGAACAACGCCTGGCCGGGCAGTGGGGCGTGCGCAGCCTGCCGACAGTCAAGCTGTTTCGCAACGGTACGGTGGTGGATGAATTCATGGGTGTGCAGCCGGAGTCAGCCATTCGTGCCCTGATCGAAAAGCACTTGCCTCGCGCCTCGGATGAGGTGTTGCAGGCTGTGGAAACCGCCCTGCAAAACAG
>JALWTZ010000416.1 GCA_026993285.1 Lysobacterales bacterium
GGCCCGTGGATGTGCTGGCCGGTTCCGGGCTGGGTCTGCTCTCGGCCTGGGTTGCCCTGAAACTTGCCCCGCGCCTGCCCTGGGGTGAATCCTGCAAGGCACACGCTGCATGGACCATCCTGCTGGCAGCCACGGCACTTTCCCTGCCCGGCTATGACGGGCACTTTCCCGAGAACCGTCAGGCAGGCACGGTACTGGCAGTCGTGATTCTGCTGCTCAGTGTCTGGAACTGGCTGGATGCACGAAAAAACCGGCATGACACGGCTCAGTGAAACCCAGGCCAATGGCCTGACCGCCCTGTTTCTGCTCCTGCTGTTGCTCTGGCGGATCCTGCTGGTGCAGTGGATCGATTTGCCCCTGTTTTTTGACGAGGCCCATTACCTGCACTGGTCACTGGATCTGAATTGGGGGTATTTCTCCAAACCCCCCATGGTAGCGCTGCTGATCTGGCTCACCACCGGGCTGTTTGGCCTGGAGGAATGGGCCGTCAAGCTTTCCAGCCCGGTGCTGTACACGGCCACGGCCTTTCTCGTCTGGCACATGGGCCGGCACTGGTTCACCCCCCGGGCCGGGCGCTGGGCGGCACTGCTGTTCGCTTCCATGCCGCTGATCGGCTTCAACAGCCTGTTTGTCACCACTGACGCGCCCCTGCTGTTTTTCTGGGCCTTGACCCTGCTCCTGTTCCAGCAGGCACGGATGCAACCCCGGCAGTACCATCGCTGGCTGCTGGCCGGGCTGGCCGGCGGGCTGGGGCTGATGAGTAAATACTCCATGATTCTCCTGCCAGCCAGCCTGCTGCTTTGGCTGCTGCTGCAGAAAGACAGGCGACAGGAACTGCTGCGGCCCGGTTTCTGGCTGGCCGTGGCGACCGCCTTTGCCGTTTTTCTACCCAATCTGTGGTGGAACTGGCAGAACGCCTTTATCAGCTTTCAGCACACGGCAGAGATTTCCCAGCTGGACCGGCAATGGTTTCATCCCCTGCGTTTTTTCGAGTTTCTCCTCGGACAAGTGGTTGTGGTCGGCCCCTTGACAGCGTGGATGGGCTTCCAGGTCTGGCGGAATCGCCGGGCAGTCGCCGCCACCCTGCGGGAAAAACTCTCCCTGTCAGGCTGGATGGCCTGGCCTACCTGGCTGTTGCTGGGCACGCTGGCGCTGCTTTCCCGCGCCAATCTCAACTGGGCCGCGCCGGCTACCATCGGCTTTGTCCTGCTGGCCGGGGCGGGATGGGCCTGCCTGAAGCACCCGGCTCGCTGGGTGGGCCTGAGTGTGTTGCTGAACCTTTCCCTCCTGAGCCTGTTCTACCACTGGCCAGCCGTTCTGAATGCCCTGAACATTCCGCAAACGGCGAAAATCGACCCCTATCACCGGATTCGTGGCTGGGATGTACTGGGTGAGCAGGCACAAGCATTGTTGCGGCAATATCCCGGTTACATGCTGACGGCAGACAATCGCAAGGTCATGGCGCTACTGGGCTATTACACGCTGCCCGGCAACAACCATCTGGCCTACTACAACGCCCATGGCAACATCCGCAACCAGTACGCCATCAGTCATGACCTCTTGCGCATCCATCGCCAGACCGGCCAGGAGCGCTTTCTGCTGTTCAGCAAGCAGGAACAACCAGACGGCCTGCATGCCCGCTTCCAGTCTGTTCGCCCCCTGGGCAGCATTGTCAGCCAGCCCTATCCGGATCTGACCCTGCGCCTGTATGTGTTTGCACTGGAAGGGGTGCGGGAGGCGTTGCCATGAAAGCCCTGCGCTGGCCGGAAAGCTGGCTGTTCCCGCTCAGCGTGCTGGTTTTTCTGCTCTGGCCCGAGCTGGACTTGTCGCTCTCCGCCCATTTCTGGCAACCCGAACAGGGTTTTTACCTCAAGCAAGCCCGCTGGGCCTGGTGGACCTTTGAACTCTTTGCCCAGATTCCACGCATTCTGGCCGTACTGCTGCTGATGGGCTGGCTGCTCTCCTTTATCCGGGAACCGCTGAAAAACCACCGCCCCGCGCTGGCCTTTCTGCTGTTCAGCCTGTTGCTGGGGCCGGGGCTGCTGGTCAATGAAGTCTTCAAAAGTCATTACGGGCGGGCGCGCCCCAGCCAGGTGGAAGCCTTTGGTGGCGACAGGCAGTTTACCCCGCCTACCCGTCCGGCCCGGCAGTGCGAAAAGAACTGTGCCTTTGTCAGTGGCCATGCTGCCGGTGCCTTCTGGCTGATGGCGCTGGCGTGGATAACGGGTCGGCGGCGCTGGTTGTTGCCAGGCCTGCTGCTGGGGCTATGGGTGGGGTTCGTTCGCGTGGTGCAGGGTGGGCATTTCCCCTCGGATGTGCTCTTTGCCGGCTGGGTGGTCTGGTTCAGCCTGCGGCTGAATGCGCGCTGGTGGCTGCACCGTTGGCAGATTCACCCTCCATCTGCCGACTGAGCCGGCTGCAGACACTTTTCCATCGCCATGGCTGCCGCGGCCAGGCCAAAGGCTGCCGTCACCGGCATGAAGGCACCCAGCCCGCCACCGCAATCCATGCTGCCCCGTGCACCGGAAACCGGCCGGTCACACAGCCCGCCGGCACCATCCGGGTAACGCGGCTGTTCCTCCGAGTAGACACAGGGCACACCGAAACGCCGCTGCGGATTGGTGGGGAAACCATATTGCTGACGCAAGCGCTTGCGTACACGGGACAACAGGGCATCCTGCCGGGTCCGGGACAGGTCAGCCCGTCGAATGGCAAAGGGGTCGCGCAAGCCTCCAGCCCCGCCAGTGACCACCAGTGGCTTGCGAATCCGGCGGGCATGGGCAATCAGGGCGGCCTTGGCCGGTACATGGTCGATGGCATCCAGCAGCAGGT
>JALWTZ010000417.1 GCA_026993285.1 Lysobacterales bacterium
GAACAGCGCGGCCAATACCTCCCCGCCTGGCTCCACCAGTACAACTGGCACCGACCACACGCCAGCCTCGGATACCTGCCGCCCATCAGTCGGCTGCCGGCTGTGAACAACCTGGTGGGTTTACACACCTAGCGCTGGATCGGCCACTCGAACAGAAAGCGGTCGTATTGCAACAGTAATGACTGAGGCCGAATGGCCTTGAGGTAGAAATCGCCTTCCAGCTGATCCCCTTCCCGGTATTTGTGCATATTGACCAATACCCAGGATTTTTCCCCATCTTCATTGTATTGAATGACATTGATTTGCAGCGCGGCAGCCTGTTGGCGCAGGGTGGGCGGCAATTCAAAGGGTTGCAGGATGCTTTCGTCAGTCGAAGTGTCGGCAGGGTCTACCGCTTGCCGTACGACAGCCTGTGCTTCATCCTTCACATCTGCTGCTGATTCTGCAGTACTGGGCGCAGGGGCTTGTAAGGCCTGGGAGGCGTTACTGTAACCCTTTCGGGAAGCCGTATCCGGCAGTGTGGTTTCCGGTTGTGCGGGGCTGTTCGATGCACTGGACGCCGTGCTTGCGGGCTGTGTAGATGCGTGTGGCTTGTTGACCGGTGCTACTGGCCTTGCATCGGGAACAGGCCCAGGCTGGGCTGTGATTTCAGGTGTGGGCTTACGCAACAGGATCAGGGCAATGGCCAGTGCCGGCAAAAACAGCAGGGCCAGGATGATCCATGGCAAACGGCGTGTGGGCCGGTGGATTGCGGAAAGACGCGATTGTGGTTGCGGCACACTGAATTGTTGCCGGTGGGCCTGGGATTTCTTCAGGGCTTCCAGTATGGCGGACATGTCAGGGTTCCAGCAGGTGGTTGCGATACAGATAAAATTGCGTCAACGGGCCCAGAATACCATCTGCCGGGATCCCCTGTTCACGCTGAAAATCCTTCAAGCGTTGTTGCAGGGGTTCATCCAGTTGATCACCCGGTAGCAGCTGCCAGCGGGAGCGCAGGGCCACCAGGGCGATATGCCGTTCTCCAGGGCGAATCAATGCTGGCATGCGCCAGGGATCCTGCCAGAGCAGGAGCAAGTCACCTCGCCATTCATTGAGCAAGGCGGCCTTGGTGGCGGTATCTTCCGCAATATCCGGATTCAAACGCAAGGGCTGGAAGCCATGGACCAGCCAGCCCCGGACCTTCCCGGACGTGTCCTGCCGCGGCATGAAGACCGGGAACAGTTGCTGCGGAAGGCTGCCGGGGGGCTTCATCAGCGGCAGGCAGTGAAAATTGTCGCGGACAAAATAGCGGCACACGCCGGTATCGTCCGGGCCGCCCAGGCGAGCCATGGCCTGGGCCAGCGGTTGAGCGGCCGGCAACGCAGCCTGTTCGAAATACCCTTTCAGCCGGGGATAGGCTGTCCAGACTGACCCGGCCAGCAGTAGCAGTACCAGCCCGGCAAGCGCGAATTTGAGTACGGGTCTGCCGGCCTTCTTGGAGGGTTGCTCCAGCTGGCATTCACGAATGGCCTGTCTGGCATGTGGCTTGTTCACCTCGGTTTCCTCCTGTGCATAGGCCACCAACAGGGCACGGTCGGCGAGAATGTTGAGTTGACGGGGAATCCCGCCGGATGCCCGGGCCAGCAGGCGCAGGGCGTCCCGGCTGAACAGTGGCCGCTTGGCGCCAGCCTGTTCGATCCGGTATTGCAGGTAGGCCATGGCATGTGCCTCATCCAGCGGGCGCAGATGGTAGCGTGCGGTAATGCGCTGGTTCAGGGGTGCGGCATCCGGTAGTTGCAGCCGGGTAGCCAGTTCGGGTTGGCCTACCAGCAGGATCTGCAGCAGTTTTTGCTCCCCGGTTTCGAGATTGGTGAGCAGGCGCAGCAGTTCCAGGGTTTCCCGGCTGAGCAACTGGGCCTCGTCGATGAGCAGCAGGCAGCGCTTGCCTTCGGCATGGCGTTGCAGCAAGTACTGGTTCAGTTGCTGGTAGCAGGCGTAGTGCTGGTGTTTTTCCACGGTCTGCCCCAGCTCTTCCAGGCAGGCCTGGAGAAAATCTTCCGGGCCGAGCATGGGGTTGAGTATCCAGATGGTTTCCGTATCTGCATCCAGCCGTTCGAGCAACAGGCGGCAGAGGGTGGTCTTGCCGCAGCCGATTTCTCCTGTCAGCAGGGCAAAACCTCCGCTGCCATGTTGATACGCGCCGTAGAGCAGATGCGCCAGTGCTTCCTCGTGCAGTGGAGAAAGGTAGGTGAAGCGCGTATCCGGGGTAATGCTGAACGGGTTTTCCTGCAGACCGAAAAACGCCTGATACACGCTGAAACTCCTCCTTACTTGTGGCAGCAGGTTACACGCTGCACAGCCGGCCCGTAAACGGGCAGGCAATCCAGGGCAACGGGATCATCGACAGGTGGCCGCTTTCGGGCCAGGCCTGTCTGTCGTTGCCGGGCTGCTTGCGCAGGTCCCGCCTAGCTGTTGTTCAGGCTCAACAGTGTAGCATTTCCACCGATGGCAGCCGTGTTGATGGTCAGGGTACGCTCGGTTATGAACCGGTGGAGGTAGTGCGGGCCGCCGGCCTTGGGCCCGGTGCCGGACAGGCCTTCACCGCCAAAGGGTTGCACGCCGACCATGGCGCCGATCATGTTGCGGTTGACATAGCAGTTACCGGTCTTGCAGCGGGATTGTACATGGTGATAACGGGCCTCGATGCGAGAGTGCACGCCCAGCGTCAGGCCGTAGCCCGTGGCATTGACCTGATCAATGATGGCATCCAGCTCATGGGCACGATAGCGAATCACATGCAGGATCGGGCCGAACACCTCCCGCCCCAGACTGTCCAGTGATTGCAGCTCGAACGCGTGTGGCAGCACGAAATGACCCGGCAGCCCTACCTGGGGTGCACGCGCGATGAGTTTGGCCTCCTTCTCCATGCGTTGAATGTGTGCCTGCAACATGTTCCGGGCATCGGAATCAATCACCGGGCCAAAATCCGTGTGCAGCAGTGCCGGGTCCCCACCGCGCAGGGTGGCCATGGCACCCTGTAACAATTCAATGGTGCGATCGGCAATCTCTTCCTGCAGAAAGAGTACCCGCAGGGCGGAACAGCGCTGGCCTGTACTGCCGAAAGCAGACTGCACCACATCCTTGACCACCTGTTCCGGCAGGGCCGAGCTGTCCACCAGCATGGCATTTTGCCCACCGGTTTCGGCGATGAGCGTGGCAATGGGGGCATCCCTTTGTGCCAGAGAGCGATTGATGGCACGGGCGGTTTCGGTGGAGCCGGTGAAGGCCACGCCGGCAATTAGGGGGTGAGCGGTCAGGTATTGCCCAACCTGTTCGCCCGTTCCTGGAATCAGTTGCAGTACTTCACGCGGAATGCCGGCCTGATGAAACAGTTCCACCGCCCGCGCTGCCGTGGCTGTGGTTTGTTCGGCCGGTTTGGCCAGCACCGTGTTGCCCGTGACCAGTGCCGCGGCCACCTGGCCGGTAAAAATGGCCAAGGGAAAGTTCCAAGGGCTGATGCAAAGAAATACCCCGCGACCATGAAAACTCAGCCGGTTGGATTCACCCGTGGGGCCGGGCAGTTCGTGGGGCTGTGCCAGCTCCTGCCGGGCCATGGCCGCGTAATAGCGGCAAAAATCGGCTGCCTCGCGTACCTCGGCCGTACCGTCGGCCAGGGTTTTTCCCGCTTCGTCACAGCAAAGGCGGATGAACAGGGCCGCGTGTTCCTCCAGGGAATCGGCCACCTTTTCCAGCATGGTGGCACGCTCATTCCAGTGGGTCCGGTCCCAGGCCGGTTGTGCCTGGGCGGCGCGTTGAACGCATTGTTCGAGACAGGCTTCGTCAGGCGCTTCCCACTGGCCAAGCCGGTCATTGGCAATGGGGCTGATGATGGGGCTGGCCTGGGCAAAATGATGGGATTCACACTGGGCGGTGATGGGCTGGATGATCAATTTTTCCAGGCCCTGTGCTTCCAGGGTGTGTTTCCAGTGCTGTTGTACGGTGGGGTCTGCCCAATGAATGCCCCGGGAATTGCGCCGGAAACTGCCAAACAGATCCGCAGGTAGCGGTATGGCCGGGTTGGCTATTTCGTTCAGCCCCTCCACGGCATGAACCGGGTCTTCGATGACGCTGTCAATGGGCAGGCTCTCATCCACCACCCGGTTGACGAAACTGGAATTGGCGCCATTCTCCAGCAGCCGGCGAACCAGATAGGGCAGCAGGTCCTCGTGGGAGCCTACGGGTGCGTAGACCCGGCAGGGAACTTGCAGTTGCTCCGGACCAATGACCTGGTCATAGAGTATGCGGCCCATGCCATGGAGTCTTTGGTACTCATAGCCCTGGGCATCGCCGGCGAGATGATGGATGGCTGCAATGGTGTGGGCATTGTGGGTGGCAAACTGCGGGTAGAATTGCTCCCGGTGTTGCAACAGGTAGCGGGCACAGGCCAGATAGGAGACATCGGTGTTGATCTTGCGGGTGAATACCGGATAACCGGGCAGTCCCAGTTCCTGGCAGTGCTTGATCTCGCTGTCCCAGTAGGCGCCCTTGACCAGGCGAACGGGAATGCTGCAGTCCTTCTCGGCTGCCAGTGCCTGCAACCATTCCAGTACGGCCAGTGCCCGTTTCTGATAGGCCTGCACGGCCAGCCCCAGGCCGTCCCACTGGTGGCGGGCAGTGTGCTCAAGGGCCATCTCGAACAGTTCCAGTGACAGGGCCAGGCGGTCGGCTTCTTCGGCGTCGATGGTGACCGGCACGCCCCGCTTGCGGGCGTGTTCCACCAGTTCCAGCAGCACCTTTCCCAGCTCCTTGAGTACACGGTCACGCTGGCTGAATTCGTAGCGTGGGTGCAAGGCTGAAAGCTTGATGGAAATGGATGGCCTTTCGTACAGACCGGATTCCGGGTCAATCTGCTTGCCGATGGCATCAATGGCGTCATGATAGGCGGTCGCGTAACGCAAGGCATCGGCGTGGGTCAGGGCCGCCTCGCCCAGCATGTCAAAGGAGTGGCGATAGCTGCGTTCGGCCTTGCTGCGGCTGCGCTTGAGTGCTTCCTTGATGGTGCGACCCATCACGAACTGGTGTGCCATGATTTTCATGGCCTGGCGGATGGCCATGCGGACAACCGGCTCACCCGTGCGTGTAATCAGTGCGTTCAGCTGCTCCTTCAACCCCTTGCGTGTCAGGCCAGGCTGTTGAACCATTTTGCCGGTCAGCATGAGCCCCCAGGTGGAAGCATTGACCAGCAATGAATCCGATTGGCCTACATGTTTTTCCCAGCGTGCCGAGCCCAGCTTGTCCTGGATCAGGGCATCGGCGGTGTCGGCATCGGGAATGCGCAGCAGGGATTCGGCAATGCACATCAACAGCACGCCTTCTTCCGAAGAAAGGTCGTATTCCTGCATGAAGGCATCCAGAGGCGATTGCTCTTCCTTGTGCTGGCGCACCTGCTCTACCAGATGATAGGCAAGGGCATGAATGGCTTCGCCCGGGTATTGGGGCAGGCGGGCCAGCAGCCTGCGTACCGAACGGGCTTCATCTTCCAGATAATGCTGGTGAATACGCAGGTGCTCTGCGCTCCAAGGGGGAGCAGAATAAACAAAGGGACGCTGACTGAAGGCTGCCATGGTTGTCTCCACCTGATCGATCTTTGCCGCTTTGGGCCGTGATGGCCAGCCCGGTTTGCCACAATACCGGCAAGGCAAGCCGGGGCATTGGGGATGTGTTCGGTGATGCTGAACTACCCCATCGGTAATAGACGCTGCATTCTGCATGAGTTGCAGGCAAAAAACCAGCGTGAAAAGGCGGGAAAAAAGCGCAGGAGAGCCAGGAAAAAACCTTGATGGGAAGCGCGGCAATGGAATAAGATGAGTGCCGTTTGCAGGTCGGAAGTGGGCTGAGTGTAATCAGTGTCAGCTAATATTAGAAGTCTGTCAAGTTATTGGATTGATTCAAATCAAAGAACGGGGGATTGAATGAAAGCACTTAAATTCACGGGCGCACTCGGTGCGATGCTGGTCAGTACCGGCGCATGGGCCGAGTACAAGCTGAATATGACGCCGGGCGTGACGGAATTCAGTCATATCGCCTACGGCTTGCACATGAGGATCCTGTGGATCTGTGTGGTGATTGGTGTGCTGGTGTTTGGTGCCATGATCTACTCGATGATCGCGCATCGCAAATCCAAGGGTGTAGAGCCGGCCAGGTTTTCGCATTCCACCACTGCAGAAATTATATGGACCATAATTCCCATCTTGATCCTGCTGTTCATGGCCTATCCAGCAACCAAAGGACTGATTGCCATGGAAGCACCACATGACAAACCGGACTTGATCGTCAAGGTCACTGGTTTTCAGTGGCGCTGGCGCTATGACTATCTGAACGAGGATGTCGGTTTTATCAGTAGTCTTGACCAGGAAAGCAATCGTGTGCGCCAGCTGAAATCGGGCGAGAACCCCGGACAGGTCAAGGATTATCTGCTCAATGTGGATCATCCGCTGGTACTGCCTGTGGGCAAGCAGGTGAAGTTCCTGCTCACTGCAGATGATGTCATCCATTCCTGGTGGGTGCCGGCGCTGGGCTGGAAACGGGATGCGATTCCGGGGTTTGTCAATGAGGCCTGGACCAAGATCGAAAAACCGGGTATCTACCGCGGCCAGTGTGCCGAACTTTGTGGCAGGGACCATGGCTTCATGCCCATCGTGATCAAGGCGGTGACGCCGGAAGAATTTGAAGCCTGGGTAGCCGAGCAGAAGAAATCTGCGATGGCTGGCCAGGAAATTCAACCCATTGCTGACCAATCCTGAGGGGGTTTGACATGAGTTCTGTAGCACATGCCGAAGGGCACGATCACAAGCCGGAAGGTTTTCTCAACCGCTGGCTGTTCACCACCAATCACAAGGATATTGGCACCCTGTATCTGGTCTTCTCGCTGACCATGTTTATCATTGGTGGTGCCATGGCCATGGTGATTCGTGCCGAATTGTTCATGCCAGGCATGCAGTTGGTGGATCCGGCCTTCTTCAACCAGATGACCACCATGCATGCACTGATCATGGTATTCGGTGCGGTCATGCCGGCGTTTGTGGGTCTGGCCAACTGGATGATTCCGATGATGATTGGTGCGCCGGACATGGCTCTGCCACGGATGAACAACTGGAGTTTCTGGATTCTGCCATTCGCCTTCACCATGTTGCTGTCCACCCTGTTCATGGACGGCGGTGCACCGGCGGCCGGCTGGACGCTCTATCCACCTCTGGTACTGCAGGGTGGCAACAGCTTTGCCTTTGCCATCTTTGCCGTGCATTTGCTGGGTATCTCCTCCATCATGGGGGCCATCAATATCATCGCCACCATTCTCAACCTGCGTGCACCGGGCATGAACCTGCTCAATATGCCACTGTTTGTCTGGACCTGGCTGATTACCGCCTTCCTGCTGATTGCCGTGATGCCGGTACTGGCCGGTGGCGTAACCATGCTGCTGACCGACAAGTTCTTCGGTACCAGCTTCTTCAATGCGGCCGGTGGCGGTGACCCGGTGATGTACCAGCACATCTTCTGGTTCTTTGGCCATCCCGAGGTCTATATCATGATCCTTCCGGCCTTCGGCGTGGTCTCGGAAATTCTGCCGACCTTCAGTCGCAAGCCGCTGTTTGGCTATACCTCCATGGTCTATGCTTCCGCCAGCATTGCCTTCCTGTCGTTCATCGTCTGGTCGCACCACATGTTCACGGTTGGCATGCCACTGGGCGGCGAACTGTTCTTCATGTATGCCACCATGGTGATTGCCGTGCCCACCGGGGTAAAGATCTTTAACTGGGTGGCCACCATGTGGAAAGGGGCCATGACCTTTGAAACGCCCATGCTGTTTGCCATCGGTTTCGTCATCATGTTCACCATCGGTGGCTTCTCTGGCCTGATGCTGGCCATCGCACCAGCGGACTTTCAGTATCATGACACCTACTTCGTGGTGGCGCATTTCCATTATGTGCTGGTGACCGGCGCCGTCTTTGCCATCATGGCCGGGGTTTACTATTGGCTACCGAAATGGACTGGCCACATGTACGACGAGCGGCTGGGCAAGATCCATTTCTGGTGGTCCACCATTGCCGTAAATGTACTGTTCTTCCCGCAGCATTTCCTGGGACTGGCGGGCATGCCGCGGCGGATCCCGGATTACTCGCTGCAGTTCGCCGAGTTCAACATGATTTCCAGTATCGGTGGCTTCGCTTTCGGTCTGGCGCAGATCTTCTTTGTCTACATCGTCTGGAAGACGGTCAAGGGTGGCCAACCCGCGGAAGCGCGTGCCTGGGAAGGTGCCAAGGGGCTGGAGTGGACTGTACCTTCACCGGCACCGCACCATACCTTTGAAACACCGCCGGAGATCAAGCCGGACATGATTGCCCACCCCAGCAACGCACATTGAGGGGACGGGCTTGAACGACGAGGAACTACAGCAGAAACGGGCCGGTGCCAGAAAAACCGTATGGATTCTGGCGCTGGTCAGCCTGCTGTTCTACCTGGGCTTTGTCATGACTGGAGTGCTGGGCAGTGGACACTGACAATCGGGACGCCAATCGCGTACTGGCACGGAAACTGACCTGGGCTGCGGTATTGATGTTCGGATTTGGCTTTGCGCTCTGGCCCTTGTATACCGTGTTCTGCAATATCACGGGCATCAACGGCAAGACGGGTCGGGTCAGTGAGCAGGAAATCCAGACCATGGGGCTGGACCCCAATCGGGTAGTAACCGTGCATTTCGATGGTACGGTCAACAGCCGTCTGCCCTGGCAGTTCAAGCCTAATCAATTCAGCATGGAAGTACACCCTGGACAGCTGTACGAGGCCAGTTATCATGCCCGTAACCGTGGGCAGGATGTCATTGTCGGCAATGCGGTCCCCAGTCTGGCGCCTTCAGAAGCGGCCCTGTATTTCAACAAGACCGAGTGCTTCTGCTTCACGGCACAAAAACTGGAGGCTGGCGAAGAGAAGGATATGCCATTACGCTTCATCATCGACCCGTCACTTCCGGCTGAAATCCATGAAGTGACCTTGTCCTACACCTTTTTCAAGAATGACGAACAAAGCCAACAGGCCCATCAACATCAAACCGCCGGCCAGCCCGGCAACGGATAGAACGGGGGATTATTTATGACAACCGCAGACCGCTACTACGTACCGCATGGCAGCCATTGGCCCATTGTCGGTACCTTTGGAATGTTGACGCTCGTGATTGGCCTGGCCAATTTGTTCAATGGCCATGATTGGGGGCAATATCTTGCCTATGTGGGCGTGGCTTCCATTCTCTTTATGCTGTGGGGCTGGTTTGGTGACCAGATTCACGAGAGCCTGAAGGGCCTCTATAGCAAGCAGGTGGATGTTTCCTACCGCATGGGCATGACCTGGTTCATTTTTTCAGAAGTCATGTTCTTTGCGGCCTTTTTCGGCGCCCTGTTCTATACCCGTGAATATGCCATTCCCTGGCTGGGTGGTGAAGGTGCCGGTGCCTGGACCAATTTCGTGCTCTGGAATGGCTATGAAGCGACCTGGCCCAGCAATGGCCCGGCAGGAATCGGTGGGGAGTTTGAAACCATACCGGCCTGGGGCGTGCCTTTTCTGAATACCTTGATCCTGCTGACTTCCGGCCTGACCATTACCCTGGCGCACTGGGCGGTGAAAAAGCAGAAGCAGTTACAACAGGTGTTGTGGCTGGCGGCAACGGTGGCTCTGGGTGCGACCTTTCTCTACTTTCAGGCTCATGAATACATGGAAGCCTATACCGAGTTGAACCTGACACTGGGTTCAGGCATCTATGGCTCCACCTTCTTCATGCTTACCGGCTTCCATGGCCTGCATGTGACTTTGGGTACCATCATGCTCATTGTCATTACCTTCCGGGCAGCCAAGGGCCATTTCACTCCGGAAAACCACTTTGCCTTTGAAGCCGTGGCCTGGTACTGGCACTTCGTGGATGTAGTCTGGCTGGGGCTGTTTATCTTCGTTTACGTATTGTAAAACCCCGGTAATCGGTCATCCCGCAGTCTGCGGGATGACTCCGTGGGGCTGGATCCAGCCCATGCCCACGGCCAGCATGATCAGGCCGATCAAGACAAAAGAAAGCAGGATGCGGCGGGTCAGTGCACGCACCCCCGTCGTACCTGTATCCTTTTCCATGACAATATGACGAAATCCGACAGCCAGATTGTAGATGATGGTCAGGAACATGAGGACAATGATGATTCTGGCCACGGTGGCACCTGCGTTCGCTTGAAAATATTTGCGAGCATAGCAGAAAGACAGGGGGGGGCCATCCTCCCGGTGGTATTGATTGTACTGGTGGTTGCCTTGATGATTCGTCTGGGTTTCTGGCAATTGCAGCGCGCAAGGGAAAAGGAAAACCTGTTGCATGCTTTTGCTCAGGGGCAACAGCAGGTACAGGCGGTGTCGGGGAGTGAAAGGCTGGATGTGTTGCCACGCTATCAAACCGTACAACTGCATGGCCGCTGGAAGACAAAACCGGTGATCCTGCTGGAGAACCGTTTTCTCGATCAACGGCCCGGTTTTGATGTGTTGTTACTTTTTCAGCCAGCGCGGGGGCCTGTGCTACTGGTCAATCAGGGTTGGGTACCCCAGCCGCCGGAATCATTGCACCTGCCCGAGGATGAAACAACCGTGGTGGGTCGGGTTGATGAATATCCCCGGCCTGGCATGGTGTTGGGCGAGCCATTCGCAGGTGTGCCGGCTGAAGCCGCCGTCTGGTCATCACCGTATGTCGATGCACAATCGCTGACGCAGCGACTGGGACAGCAGGCAGCAAGCCGGGTACTGCTGGCAAACCAACCGGTAATCGAGGATGCGGTACCCCATTGGAAACCGGCCACCATGCCGCCGGAAAGACATCGTGGCTATGCTTTCCAATGGTTCAGCATGGCTGGCGCACTGGCCGGGATCGGTCTCTGGCTATGGATCAGGAAACACTCGTCATGAAAGCACGTATGCAATTGTTATTGATACTGCTGGTATTTTTCCTGCCGGTGCTGCTGGCCATCTGGCTGAATGGCTGGTGGAAACCCTCTTCGACCAAAAAT
>JALWTZ010000418.1 GCA_026993285.1 Lysobacterales bacterium
CTCGCGAAACACCCTGCACTTCGTTGATGATGCGGCGGCTGACATGGTCGAGGAAATCATAGGGCAGGTGCGCCCAGCGGGCGGTCATGAAGTCCACGGTTTCCACGGCTCTCAGGGCGATGACATAATCGTAGTTGCGGTTGTCGCCGGTTACGCCCACGGACTTGACCGGCAGGAAGACGGCAAAGGCCTGACTGGTCTTGTCGTAGAGGTCGTGCTTGCGCAGTTCCTCGATGAAGATGTGGTCGGCCTTTTGCAGGATATGGGCGTAGGGCGCCTTGACTTCGCCCAGTATGCGCACGCCCAGACCGGGGCCGGGAAAGGGGTGGCGGTAGACCATTTCCGCCGGCAGGCCCAGTTCCACGCCGATGCGTCGCACTTCATCCTTGAACAGTTCCCGCAACGGTTCCACCAGTTCCATGTTCATCCGTTCCGGCAGGCCGCCCACATTGTGGTGGGACTTGATGACCTTGGCCTTGCCGGTCTTGGCGCCGGCCGATTCGATCACATCCGGGTAGATGGTGCCCTGGGCCAGGTAACGCACATTGCCCACGGCACGGGCCTGTTCCTCGAAGATCTCGATGAACAGCCGGCCGATGATCTTGCGTTTTTCTTCCGGGTCTTCAACCCCTTCCAGCGCCAGCATGAAGCGGTCTTCGGCGTTGACGCGGATAACCTTGACTCCCATGTGGCGGGCAAAGGTTTCCATCACCTGGTCCCCTTCCTGCCAGCGCAGCAGGCCGGTATCCACGAAAATGCAGGTCAGCTGTTCACCAATGGCCTTGTGCAGCAGGGCCGCCACCACCGAGGAATCCACCCCGCCGGAAAGCCCCAGCAGCACCGGCTGGTCACCCACCTGCCGGCGTACCTGTTCCACCAGGTCTTCAATGATGTTGCCCGGTTTCCACAGGGCATCGCAGCCGCAGATGTCGATGACGAAACGGCGCAGGATTTCGCCGCCCTGGCGGGTGTGGGTGACTTCCGGGTGAAACTGCAGACCGTACATGCGCTTTTCGTCATGGGCCATGGCGGCAATGGGCGCGTTCTCGGAAGCGCCCATGAGGCTGAAGCCCGGTGGCAGTTCCACCACCTTGTCACCGTGGCTCATCCACACATCCAGCAGGGCCTGGCCTTCGTGGTCACTCAGCCCTTCCAGCAGCCGCCCCTGCTCCACGCGCACCTGGGCGTAACCGAATTCACGCTGGTCGCTGGAGGCCACCTGCCCGCCCAGTTGCTGGGCCATGGTCTGCATGCCGTAACAGATGCCCAGTAGCGGCAGACCCATGCTGAAGATGCGTTCATCCGCACGCGGGGTGCCCAGGGCATGCACCGATTCCGGCCCGCCGGAGAGAATGATGCCCCGGGGCGCGAAGTTGACGATGGCGTCAAAATCCATGTCGAAGGGGTGGATTTCGCAATAGACCCCGATTTCGCGAATGCGCCGGCCAATGAGCTGGGTGTACTGGGAGCCGAAGTCCAGAATCAGGATGCGGTGGGAGTGAATGTTCTGCATGTCAGCGTTCGATCCGGTAGTTGGGAGCTTCCTTGGTGATGGTGACATCATGCACATGGCTTTCATGCACACCGGCACCGGTCATGCGCACGAAGCGCGGGCGGGTACGCATGGTGTGCATGTCCGCCGCGCCCACATAGCCCATGCTGGAGCGCAAACCGCCGATGAGCTGGTGCAGGATGGCGGTCAGCGGCCCCTTGTACGGCACGCGGCCCTCGATGCCTTCCGGCACCAGTTTTTCGGCATCGGCCTCATCCTGGAAGTAGCGATCCTTGGAGCCCTGCTGCATGGCGCCCAGCGAGCCCATGCCACGGTAGGATTTGTAACTGCGGCCCTGGAACAGTTCCACTTCGCCCGGCGCTTCCTCGGTGCCGGCGAACAGGCCGCCCAGCATCACCGACCAGGCCCCGGCCACGATGGCCTTGGCCACATCACCGGAGTAGCGGATGCCGCCGTCGGCAATCAGGGGGACTTCATGTTTCAACAATCGTTCGGCCACATCGTTGATGGCGGTAATCTGCGGCACGCCCACACCGGCAACCACGCGGGTCGTGCAGATGGAACCGGGGCCGATGCCCACCTTGACCGCGTCGGCACCGGCCTTGACCAGTGCTTCCGCCGCATCGCCAGTGGCGATATTGCCGCCGATGACCTGCACATCGGGAAAATGTTTCTTCACCCAGGCCACCCGGTCGATGACGCCCTGGGAATGGCCATGGGCGGTATCCACCACCAGCACATCCACACCCGCTTCCACCAGCGCGGCCACCCGCTCGTCGTTATCCCCACCCGCGCCCACCGCGGCGGCCACCCGCAGGCGTTCCTGGCTGTCCTTGCAGGCATTGGGGTAGTCCTTGGCCTTCTGCATGTCCTTGACGGTAATCATGCCCTTCAGCTCGAAGCGGTCGTTGACCACCAGCACCTTTTCGATGCGGTGTTCATGCAGCTTCTGCCGCACCTCCTCCTTGCTGGCGCCCTCGCCCACGGTCACCAGTTTGTCACGACCGGTCATGATATTGGCCACTGGCTGGTTCATCTGGGTTTCAAAGCGCAGGTCGCGGGCGGTGACAATGCCCTGCAAGCCGTCTTTGTCGATCACCGGTACGCCGGAGATCCCCTTGCGGCGCGTCAGTTCGATCACCTCGGCCACGGTAGTATCCGGGCTGACCGTAATGGGGTTCTGGATGACGCCGGCCTCGAATTTCTTCACCTTGCGCACTTCCCGGGCCTGGTCTTCAATGCTCAGGTTCTTGTGTATCACCCCGATGCCGCCTTCCTGGGCCATGGTGATGGCCAGGC
>JALWTZ010000419.1 GCA_026993285.1 Lysobacterales bacterium
TCGTATTCCTTTTGCACTGGTAGTAGGTCATTACAGCGGTATCTACATGCATGACCTGCGTATTGGCAATACGGGGCGCATGTACCTGGTATCAATGTGTGATATTGCCCCGGGTCAGACGAAGTATTGCCTCTATATCAGCGCAGATGGCGGGGTGAACTGGAACTATACTTTGCTTCCCATGGTTCCTGGCCCGGTGATTGTGAACCCTGCCAATGATCTGGAGCTGTATCTGGGGGGAGTGGCCTGGCCTACAGCAATGACGGTGGCGCCAGTTTTACCGAGTTGCTGGGGGATTTTCCGGCCAGTACCACCGAGGTGGCCTGGGCCAGAAGTGGCGTGTTTGACCCCAGCGATACCTCGAAAGTGCTTATTGGCAGTGCCTACAATGGCTTTTATTCCCGCCGGGGTACGGCCATGCCCTTCTCCAGAACAGGTTCCGGGTACTGGTCGCAGGAAATTCGCGCATTGACGGTACATCCTGGTGATCCAAATCGTGTGTATGCGGGCGTGGGTGGTCTGGCAACGGGGCCGGTGCAGCCCCTGTTCATGTCCAGTGATGCCGGTGTGAGCTGGCCGCAACTGGGTAGCGCAACACTGAGTGCCAGTACCATCCGGGCCATTCGCATCGATCCGCTCACACAGGCTGTGCCAGCCAGTTCTGTAGTCTATGTTGCCGGGCGAAACTTTGGCGGTAGCCGCCTGATATCTGGTGGGTATGGCGCTTCCGATCGCGGCGTTAACAAAAGCACCGATGGCGGTACAAGCTGGACCACTATCGACAATGGTCTGCCTACAACCCTGGGTGGCCTGGGAACCATCCGCGACATGGAACTCATCCCCGGCAGTGATGGGGGCACAGGCACTTTGCAAAAAATGGTGATCGTGGGTAGTGGGCGCTATTACTCCGATGGCACAACCATGACCAAATACGCGGGGCGGGTCTATCGTTCCGATGACGGGGGCGCGAACTGGATGGTTTCCGACAGCGGAATCTCCGAAGCCTTTTATAACGGCAGTTATACCAACTGGCTTTCAGCCATCCAGGTAGAGGTGGACCCGGTGACGCCAGCCACCCTGTATGTTTCCACCTTCCTCACGGCTGATCCCAGCGACATCCCCACCGGTTTTGGCAACGGGGTGTGGAAATCCGTGGATGGCGGTGTGAGCTGGTCGATGAGCAGCACGGGCCTGCCGCCCTATCAAGCGGGCCTGTCCACACCGGCCAGCGTGCTTTCCCTGGCGCTGGACCGCAATGTGCCCACGACGCTCTACGCTTCGGCCAATGACATCAATACCGGCGTCTCCAGTCTGTACAAGAGCATGGATGGCGCGGCCACCTGGCTGCCGGTGGGTGCGGGCCTGCCGCCTCGGGATATTCGAGACATTCTGATTGATTCCGATAGTCATGTGTATGTGGCCATGGGCAGTATCGATGGCAACCCCGGTGGTGTGTTTGTCAGCCAGGATGGTGGTGCAAGCTGGCATTCCATCAGTGTGGGGCTGGAGCACACCGGCTATGCGCTGAAGCTGGCCATTGACGAAAGTGGCACCTACAAGCGCCTCTACGCCGGTACGGAAAAATCGGTTCATCTCATCGATCTGGTGCCGGACAGTGACTGGGATGGCGTGCCGGACAGCGTGGAAGCGGCCGGCTTTGCCGCCCTGGACGCCAATGGGGATGGCACGCCGGATACCCAGCAGCCGGCGGTGGCTACCGTCAATGCTTCCAGCCTGCAGCGGGGTGGCACAAATCCGGTAACCGTCAGCATCGAGGCTCTGAGCGGCAATTGCCCTGGCCTGGAAAACGTGCGGGCACTGGACCTGCTTTCCGTGCCCTCGCTGGATGGTGTGGACTTCTCTCTGGGCGGGCTGGCTTTCGAGATTCCGGATTGTCAGCAGGCACGGGTGACCTGGGTCTATCACAATGCTTCAGGCTTTGCGCCGGGCTGGCAGCTGCATGCCTATGCCCCGGAAACCCAGGGTAGTGATTTCTATCGCTGGCAAAAGCAGGACGCAGCGCAACTGTCTGGCACGCAAGTGAGCTTTGTGTTGACGGATGGTCAGGGCAGTGAAATTGGCACGGCGGATGGGCGGCTGGTGTTCCAGGGGGCCGTGGGCTATCAGGAAGTCGTCTTTTCCGGGACTTTCGAGTACTAATCCATGGTCTACGAGTGAAAAAACCGCCTTCGGGCGGTTTTTTCATGCCAGCAACCGCCGCAGGCCTTCCAGCGCGCCGCAGTTCAGGACGATACCCCGCGCAGGCGTTTCACCTTCGCGCGGATTGATGCGTATCAGCCAGTCACAGCGGGATTCCAGCTCATCACGCACGGTGGGGATGGCCGTGCCCGCGCCCAGTTCGATGCCCACCCGTGGGCTCTTGCCGGCTTCCAGCCATTGGGCATAGCGCCGTTCCTGCGCTTCGGTACGGCGGGCATCCCAGTCGAAATCGTTGAACATGAGGATGTTGGGCCGCGCCAGGCCACCACAGGCCGGGCAGGCCGGCAGAGGTGGCCGGGCCAGACAGCGGTTTTCGTCCACTTCAACCGAGGTGTGCTTCGCTGGCCAGATGGGCTGGCCGCAGTCCTCCATGCACTGCAGGTGGTGGATGGAGCCGTGGGCTTCCAGTATTTGCCCTTGATCGTAGCCGGCCTGTTGAAATTGCCCGTCCACATTGCTGGTGAACACGAACCAGGATTTGCCCGCCGCCTGCAGCCATTGCAGCAACAGGCTGAACCCCGCATGCGGCCGGGTTTCGCGGTAGAGGTTCAGCCGGTGGCCGTAAAAGCCCCAGGCGCGTTCAGGGTGCGCCTCGAACCAGGCCGGATTGGCCATTTCGGCAAAGGAAAGCCCCTTGAGCGCCGGGTAGTGCCGCCAGAAACCCTGATTGCCGCGAAAATCCGGCAGGCCGGAATCCACACCCATGCCGGCACCGGCCCCGATGAGAACCTGATCCGCCTGTTTCAGGAGGTTTTTTTCTTCGTGTTCGCTCATGTCGAGGATTGTATCGCGCATCCGGCCTTCTATCTCTTTTGTGATAGAATGCCGGCCCGTTTTCATCAGCTGGAGCCTGTTCATGTCCGCTTTCGACCCCCGCAGTGCCGAAAGGCCCGATTTCGACCCCCTGATCCAGACCATCGCCGATTATGTCTGCGACGAGCAGCCCTTCTCCGAACTGGCCTGGGAAACGGCCCGCCACGATTTGATGGATTCTTTGGCCTGCATGATGCTGGCCTTGCGTTATCCCGAATGCGTCAAGATGCTGGGGCCCATGGTGCCGGGCCTGAGCCTGCCGGGTGGCGCGCGCGTGCCGGGCACGGCCTGGGCGCTGGACCCGATGACCGCGGCCTTCAACATCGGTACGCTGGTGCGTTATCTGGATTTCAACGACACCTGGCTGGCCGCCGAATGGGGCCATCCTTCCGACAATATCGGCGCCATTCTGGCGGTGGCCGACTACATGAGCCGGCAGCACGCTGTGCCGGAAGTGACGGTGGCCGATGTACTGCGGGCCATGATCCAGGCTCACGAAATCCAGGGTGTGCTGGCGCTGGAAAACAGTTTCAACCGGGTGGGGCTGGACCATGTGCTGCTGGTGCGGGTGGCTTCCACGGCGGTGGTGACCCGCATGCTGGGCGGTGATCGCGAGGATGTGCGCAATGCCCTTTCCCACGCCTGGATGGACGGCGGCGCCCTGCGCGCCTACCGTCATGCGCCCAATACCGGCCCGCGCAAGAGCTGGGCCGCCGGGGATGCCACCAGCCGGGCCGTGCGCCTGGCCTTCTGGGCCCTGCAGGGCGAGCTGGGCTACCCCACGGTGCTGAGCGCGCCGGTCTGGGGCTTTCAGGATGTGCTGTTCAACGGCCAGCCACTGAAGCTGGCCCGCGAGCTGGGCAGTTATGTGATGGAGAATGTGCTGTTCAAGATCAGCTACCCGGCGGAGTTCCACGCCCAGACGGCGGTGGAAGCGGCCTTGCGGCTGCATCCGCAGGTGGTTGACCGGCTGGATGCCATCGAACGTATCGAGCTGGAAACCCAGGAGGCGGGCAAGCGCATCATCGACAAGACCGGCCCGCTGCACAACTACGCCGACCGGGATCACTGCCTGCAGTACATGGTGGCCGTGCCGCTGATTTTCGGCCACCTGGACGCGGACAGCTACACCGATGCCGTCGCCGCCGACCCGCGTATCGACGCCCTGCGTGAGAAAATGGTGGTACGGGAGAACGAGGCGTTCACCCGGGATTATTTCGACCCGGAAAAACGGGCCATTCCCAATGCGGTACAGGTATTCTTCAAGGATGGCACGGCCACGGAACGGGTGCAGGTGGACTTCCCCGTCGGCCACCGTTTCCGTCGCGAGGAAGGCTTGCCGCTGCTGCAGGCCAAGTTTGCCGATGCCATCGCCCGCCAGCTGCCCGCCCGCCAGTGCGAGGATATCCACACCCTGTTCTCCGACCCGGAGGCGCTGCTGGAGATGGAAGTACGGGATTTCATGGATTTCTGGGTGCTCTGAGCCGGCTCTGCCGCCCCCGCTCGTCGGGGGAGGCAGCAAGATGGTGCGCCGGATACTGTCCTCTTTTGCCCGGCCTCTGTATCATTAGGCACTGCTTTGGCTGACCGAGGAGAACCACTTGCTGGAGATCATCAAGGCAGGGGGCTGGATGATGGCGCCCATTCTGCTGCTTTCCGCCGTGGCCATGGCCATTGTCGTGGAACGGTTCTGGAGCTTGCGGCGCAAGCAGATTCTGCCCGAGGACCTGGGCTTGCAGGTGATGCAGTGGGCCCAGTCCGGCCGGCTGGATGACCGGCATATCGATGCCCTGGCCGAGGATTCCCTGCTGGGCAGGGTGCTGGCCGCCGCGCTCTACCACCGCAACGACAGCCGCGAGGTGATGAAGGAGGCGGTGGAAGACACCGGCCGCCATGTGGTCTACCGCATGGAGCGCTATCTCAATACCCTGGGTACCATCGCGGCCATCTCGCCGTTGCTGGGCCTGCTGGGCACGGTCATCGGCATGATCCAGGTCTTTTCCGCCATTCTGACCCATGGTGTGGGCAACGCCAATCTGCTGGCCGGCGGCATTTCACAGGCGCTGATTACCACCGCCGCGGGCCTGACCGTGGCCATTCCCGCCCTGTTCTTTCACCGCTACTTTATCGGCCGGGTCAATGAATATGTGCTGTTCATGGAAGAGCAGGCCATGCAACTGATTGATCATCTGTCCAAACGCGCATGAACCTCAAGCCTGTAGACCGCAAGCCGCCGGTGGAGGTCAACCTGACTTCCCTGATCGATGTGGTGTTTCTCTTGCTGATTTTTTTCATGATCACCACCACCTTCCAGCAGCAGACCCGGGTGGAAGTGGACCTGCCGGAGGCCAGCGAGAGCGAACAGCGACAAAACGCGGATGTGCTGGAGATCGTCATCAACCAGCAGGGCCAGTATTTCATTCGCGGCAGCGCCCTGGTGAACAACCAGCCGGAAACGCTGAAAAAGGCACTGGAAAAGGTGGCCGAGGGTGATTACAAGCAGCCCCTGCGCATCCGCGCGGATGCGCGTACACCGCACCAGGCGGTGGTGACGGCCATGGATGTGGCCGGCAGCCTGGGGTTTTCCAATCTGCGCATCGCCACCACACGGCCGGGAAGCGGCAAGGGATGAACAGCAATCCGCTCAGGCGGGTGATCCGGTACGCGCGCCCCTATCGCTGGGTCTTTCTTATTGCCATCCTGGGCATGACCGTGGACGGCATGGCGCAGGTGGCCTTTGCCTGGATGATGAAACCCCTGCTGGATGACACTTTCATTCAGCGGGATCCGGCCATGTTGACCTGGCTGCCGGCCGCCATCGTGCTGCTGTTCGTTTTCCGGGGCACGGCCACTTTCCTCTATCGCTATGGCGTGGCCTGGGTCACGCGCAGAACCGTGGCGGACTTGCGCCGCGATGTGTTTCAGCACTATCTGCATCTGCCCATGCGCCATTTCGACCACAGCACCACCGCCTCGATGATCTCCCGGCTGACCTACGATGCCGAGCAACTGGCGCATACCGGTGGAGAGGCCGCCACCATCGCCATCCGCGATACCTTCACCATCGTGGGGCTGGTGCTGTTTCTGTTCTGGGTGTCGCTGGAGCTTTCCATTGCCATTCTGGTGGTCATGCCGCTCATCGCCGGAGTGGTGGTGCTGATCAGCAAGCGCTTCCGCAAGATCAGCCGCAATGTGCAGCATTCCATGGGGGATCTCACCCAGGTGGTGGAGGAAGCCGTGGCCGGGCAAAAAATCGTCAAGATCTTCGGCGGTGAGGCTTACGAGATGGCGCGTTTCTCCCGCGCCAACGAGAAAAACCGCTGGCTGAACCTGAAAACCGTGGCCACATCCGCCAGCAGCAACTGGGTGATCCAAGTGGCGGCGGCCTGTGCCCTGGCGGTGATCGTCTGGGTGGCCGGCCACGCGGCGCAGGATGGCGGTTTCTCCCCCGGCACCTTCATGCAATACATGACCGGGATGATGATGATTCTGCCGGCGATGAAAAAACTTACCGGAGTGACCAGCCTGTACCAGCGGGGCATGGCGGCGGCGGAGAGCCTGGTGGGTGTGCTGGACATGGCCACCGAACCGGATGATGGGGATCTGGAACTGGACCGGGCCCGTGGCGAGGTGGCCTACCGGCAGGTGGATCTGGTCTACGAAAAAAGCAGTGCCCTGGTGCTGCGCAACATTGATCTGGAAGCCCGGCCGGGCACCATGACCGCCCTGGTGGGCCGCTCCGGCAGCGGCAAGTCCAGCCTGGTGAACCTGCTGCCCCGTTTCTATCTGCCGGCCCAGGGCGAGATTCTGCTGGATGGGGTCAACATTGCCCGCTATCGCCTGGCGGACCTGCGTCGCCAGATTGCCCTGGTCAGTCAGGATGTGGTGCTGTTCAACGACAGCATTGCCGCCAATATCGCCTATGGCATGCCGGAGGCCACGGAGGAACAGCTGCGCGCGGCAGCGGAAGCGGCCAATGCGCTGGAGTTCATCGAACGCTTGCCGCAAGGTTTTGATACGGTGGTGGGTGATCGCGGCGTACTGCTTTCCGGTGGCCAGCGCCAGCGCATTGCCATCGCTCGCGCCATGCTCAAGGACGCGCCCATTCTTATTCTGGATGAAGCCACCGCGGCGCTGGATACTGAATCCGAACGGGTCATCCAGTCGGCGCTGGAGCGGGTCATGGTCAACCGGACCACCTTTGTCATTGCCCATCGCCTGTCCACCGTGGAGCGCGCCGACCAGATTCTGGTGCTGGATCAGGGCCAGATCGTGGAGCGGGGCACGCATGATGCGCTACTGCGGGCGGGGGGGATCTACGCACGCCTGTACGAAATGCAGTTTTCCGAGGCATGAACCAACAGCGCCTGCATGCCATCTGGTACGGATCACAGCCTCCGGGTTTGGGGCTGGTGCTTCTGTCCTGGCTGTTCCGTTTGTTGTCCTGGCTGCGCCGCCTGTGCTATCGCCTGGGCTTGCTGCGCCAAGGGAAGCTGCCGGTGCCGGTGGTTGTGGTGGGCAATATCACCGCCGGCGGTACCGGCAAGACCCCCACGGTACACTGGCTGTGGCAACGGCTGAGTGAAGCCGGGCTGAAGGTGGGCGTGGTTTCGCGTGGTACCGGTGGTCGTGGTTCGTTGCGGTCCGTCCATCCGCAGGACGATCCGTGTGAAGTGGGCGATGAACCGCTGCTGCTGGCCCGGCGCGGTGTTGCACCCATCATGGTGGGTCGCGACCGCCTGGCCGCCGCCCGCAAGTTGTGTGAACAACAGCCGCTGGACCTCATTCTCAGCGATGATGGCCTGCAACACTACCGTCTGCCCAGGCAGTTCGAAATCCTGTTGCTGGATGGCCTGCGGGGCCTGGGCAATGGCCGGCTGCTGCCGGCAGGGCCGCTGCGCGAGCCGCCATCCCGCCTGCGGCAGGCGGATGCGGTGATCAGCAATTCCGCGCATGTGCCCGGGGTGATGGCCAACCTGATGACTCTGATGGCTGGTGATCTCCGCAGCGTGGCTGAACCGGAGCGCCGGCAGAAGCTGGAAGACTGGCAGGGTCGCCGAGTTCATGCCGTGGCGGGCATCGGCAACCCCGAACGCTTCTTCCTCGGCCTGGAACGGCTGGGGCTGGATGTGGTGCGCCATCCCTTTGACGACCATCACGACTTTGTCGCGGAAGACCTGGCCTTTGCGGAACCGCTGCCCGTGGTGATGACGGAAAAGGATGCGGTCAAGTGCCAGGCCTTCGCGCGGCCAGACTGGTATTATCTGCCGGTCAACGCCAGTTTCAGCGCGGCCTTTGCCGAGCATTTGCTCCACGAACTGCAACATCTCGATCCCGCGGAACGCAAAAAGGTTTTTCTCTGATGTCCGATTTCAAGGTTGTCATTCCGGCCCGTTTTGAATCCACCCGCCTGCCCGGAAAACCCATGCTGGAGATTGCCGGCAAGCCCATGATTGGGCATGTGGTGGACCGGGCGCTGGAATCCGGTGCGGAAGAGGTGCTGGTGGCCACCGACCACCACAGCATCTTTACTTGGTGCCTGGGCCAGGGCATACGCGCGGAGCTGACTTCCCGTTGCCACCGTTCCGGCACCGACCGGGTGGCTGAAATTGCCGGCAAGAAGGGCTGGGAGGCGGATACGATAGTGGTGAACCTGCAGGGGGATGAACCGCTGATGCCGGCAGCCAATATCCGTCGGGTGGCGGAGATGCTGGCGTCCAGCGACAAGCTGGCTATTGCCACTCTGTGTGAGCCGATCAACAGCCGGGATGAGCTGAACAATCCCAATGTGGTCAAGGTGGTACGCGACCGCCAGCAACGGGCCCTGTACTTCAGCCGGGCGCCCATTCCCTGGTGGCGGGATGGTGACCCGGAAGCGGCGGCCTTGCCGGATTGGTCGGTGTGCTTCCGGCATGTGGGGCTTTATGCCTATCGTGCCGGCTTCCTGCGCCAGTGCGGCCAGATTCCACCGGGTGACCTGGAAGTGACGGAATCGCTGGAACAACTGCGTTTCATGGAGGCCGGCCTGTCCATTGGCGTGGCCGATGCCCCCGCATCCGTGCCCGCTGGCGTGGATACCGAAGCCGACCTGCAGCGGGTGCGCGCGCTGATGGCTCAGGGGTGAGTCTGGCTGTCTGATAATAATTTCTTTATTATCAGTTGATTAGTACTTTTTTCTAGAAACAGCCTATGCTATGTTTGTGAAATGGCTGTTTTTCGTCTGTTTCTGCTGTTGCTGTGTGTGCTGCCCGGGCTGTTGCAGGCGGGGGAAGTGCAGGTGCAGGGTGTGCGCCTCTGGCAGTCACCCGAGCGGGTGCGGGTGGTTTTCGACCTGGATGGCAAGCCGGACTATCGCCTCTTTACCCTGAAAAATCCACACCGGCTGGTCATTGATCTGCAGGCCGCCCGCTTGCAGGGGGCGTTGAAGTTGCCGAAAAATGACTGGGTCCAGGGCCTGCGCCATGGCAGGCGGGGCCAGCGGGGCCTGCGCTTGGTGCTGGATCTGCGGCAGGCCGTTCGCCCCAAGAGTTTTGTACTGCCGCCACAGCAACAATATCCGCACCGGCTGGTGCTGGACCTGGAAACCGGCAGCCAGACGGCAGATGTGCCCGCACAGCCGGTTCGCAAACAGTCCGTACCGGAAAACGCCAGTGGGCGCGAAGTGCTGATTGCCGTGGATGCCGGCCATGGCGGGGAGGACGCCGGTGCCATGGGTGCCAGGGGTACGAAGGAAAAGCAGGTCACCTTGGCCATTGCCCGGGAGCTGGTGCGGCAGATTGAGCAGGAACCGGGCATGCGCGCCTTTCTGGTGCGCACCGGTGACTACTACATTCCGTTGAAAAAACGCTATCAGTTGGCGCGTCAGCGGGGTGCGGACCTGTTCATCTCCATTCATGCCGATGCCTTCTACAACCGCAAGGTCAAGGGCAGCTCGGTATTTGTGCTCTCACCCAAGGGGGCCAGCTCCGAAGCCGCCCGCTGGCTGGCCCGCAAGGAAAACGATGCGGATCTGATCGGCGGGGTGCGTCTGGACGAGAAAGACGACATGCTGGCCACGGTGCTGTTGGATCTGTCGCAGAGCGCGACCCGGCAGGCCAGTCAGGAAGTTGCGGAAGGCGTGCTCGGGGCGCTGGGCAAGGTCAATCCCCTGCATACCGGTCATGTGGAAAAGGCCAATTTTGTCGTGCTGCGCTCACCGGACATGCCTTCCATACTGGTGGAAACCGCCTTCATCAGCAACCCGAAAGAAGAAAAGCGCCTGAAAAGCCCCGGACACCAGAAAAAACTGGCCCAGGCAATCATCAAGGGTGCGCGCAGCTATTTTGAACAGCGGCCACCGGCCGGTACCTGGTTTGCCCAACGCAGAAAGGTGCGTACCCATGTAGTCAGCCGCGGCGAAACCCTGAGTGCCATCGCCCAGCAATACCAGATCTCCCTTCGCAAGCTCAAGCAGTATAACCGCCTGAAAAACGATCGTATTGCAGTGGGTGAGGTGCTGAAAATACCGGCCGGCAACGGTTGAGTTCCCGATTTTTGTCCCCATTTTTACTGCCACGGAAGCCGCTTTGGCAGCGCCTTCCGTCACCCTGTGGCACCCCGGCTTTTCGCGCCAGGGCAAAAAGTTCTGAATGACGCTTGACGAAGGCGCAAAGGTCGCTATAATGCGCGCTCCCTGCTGGCTGCAGCGGTTGTTGACTGGCTGCGGCGTGGCTACTGGAAGCGAGCTGATTTTGGTTGAAGCGGAAGGTAGTTGACAGGTTGGGAATGGGGCGTATAATGCGCCGCCTTGGTCATGGAGGCCGGGCTTGTGGGAAGAGATTTTCCCTGGGTTGTTGACAGGAGGTTTTGGGTCGATATAATGGCCTGCTCGCCAACGAGATGTTGGCGCGGTGACTGAGGTTGCCGTTTAAGCTCTTTAAGAACGAAGAACAGATAACTTGTGTGGGCGCTCGGGT
>JALWTZ010000420.1 GCA_026993285.1 Lysobacterales bacterium
GGTAAAGGCGGCTGCCGCGCACCATCTTGTCGATGACCACCCCTTCGGCCAGGCGGTCGCCTTCCATTTCGGCGCGGCTGATAAACAGCACACCAGCCAGGCGGCGGTCCAGGTCGGCGCCATCCAGCGCCCGGGGTGTGGGGTGGTCGATTTCCACGGTCAGCTGCCGTTCACGGCCCCGGCGCAGCAATTCGATTTCGGCCTTGCGCCCCACCGGCAACAGGCTTTCGGCCAAGCGGAAGGCGGCGGCACTGGCCACCGGCTGGCCATCCACCTGAATGATGACATCTCCGGTTTGCAGGCCGGCGGCACGGGCGGGAGAGTGAGGGTCCACCTGGGTGACCACCACGCCACGGTGGCCTTTCAGCCCGAAGGATTCAGCCAGTGCCGAATCCAGATCCTGTACCGCCACCCCCAGGGTGCCGCGCCGTACTTCGCCGTGGTCCAGTAACTGGCGCATGACCTTCTGCGCCAGATTGACCGGAATGGCGAAGCCGATGCCCACATTGCCACCGCTGGGCGAGTAGATGGCCGAGTTGATGCCCACCAGTTCCCCGCGCAGGTTGATCAGCGCGCCACCGGAGTTGCCGGGGTTGATGGAGGCATCGGTCTGGATGAAGTTCTGCAGGCCCAGCCCTTTCAGGCCGGTGCGGCCCAGGGCGCTGACGATACCGGAAGTAACCGTCTGGCCCAAGCCGAAGGGGTTGCCCACCGCCACCACGAAGTCCCCCACCCGCAGGCGGGAGGAATCGGCCAGCGGCAGGGCCACCAGGTCATCGGCCCGGATTTTCAGCAACGCCACATCGGTTTCCGGGTCCGAGCCCAGCAGCCGGGCCTGCAGGGTGCGCCCGTCGGCCAGGTTCACCTGGATGTCGTCGGCCCCGTCGATCACATGATGATTGGTGACCACCAGCCCTTCACCGGCATCGATGATCACCCCGGAACCCAGGCTCTGGCGGATGCGCTCACTGGGCATGTTGGGCAGGTTGAAAAACCGGCGCAGAAAGGGGTCGTCCAGCAGCGGGTTGCGTACCCGCACATGGGTACGACTGTAGATGTTGACCACCGCCGGGGTCACCCGCTCCAGTATGGGGGCCAGAGACGGTAAAGGCTGATCCCCCACCGCCGTGGGCAGGCCGGCATCCGCCGGTTCAGGCCGGTTGAGCAGGAAAAACACCGGCACGGCCAGCAGGGTGAGCAGCATCAGTTTTTTCAGCCCTTGCAACATGATGATTCTCCAGTGTCCGTGTACTGTTGCCTTGGATGAGGAAAGGCGCTTCAGGTTCCCGTGTTCAGCCTTTGCGGCTTTCATGGTGCATCAGCCAGTAGCTGGCACCAATGATGATGGCCGCACCCAGCCAGAGCCGTCCCGGCGGCACCCAGCCGAACACCAGCCAGCCGGCCAGCACATTCAACGGCAGCTTGGCGTAATCGAAGGGCTGCACGAAGGAGGCATCCGCCGCGCTGTAGGCCCGGGCGATGGCCTGTTGCGCCAGCGCGGTCAGCAGGCCGGAGCCCAGCAGGAACCCCAGTACATTCCCCTCGGGCCATTGCAGGTGTTCCACATTGAGCAAGGCGTTGAAGGGCAGCATGAGCACGAACAGCCAGAAGACGATGGTTTGCGGGGAATCCACCCGGCTGATGGCCTTGACCATCAGTGAATAGCCGGCCCAGAACAGTGCCGCCAGTACCGGCAGCAGGCTGTAGAGGGAAAAATCCGCCCGCCAGGGTGCCAGAATCAGCATGGCACCGGCAAAACCGGCCATGGTGGCCAGCCAGCGGGGCAGACCCACCCGTTCCTTGAGAAACAGGGCACTGCCCACGGTGGCAAACAGGGGGGAGGTCATCACCAGGGCGATGGCCTGCCAGATGGGCACCCCCCGTACCAGCGCCCAGGTCCAGCACTGGATACCGGCCACGGCCAGCAAGACCCGCAGCACATGCTGGCGCAGATGGCGGGTCTGCCAGGCCGGGGGCCGTTGCAGCAGCCACCAGGGCAACAACACCAGCAGGGCGATGCCGTATTGCCAGAAAGCTACCTGGGTGGAGGCCAGATTGAGGCGGATGCCCAGCCACTGGTTCAGGGCGTTGACCGCGGCAAAGGTCGCACCGGCGGTGATCATCCAGGCGGCACCCCGAACGGGATGATGGGCCGGCCGCGTGTTCATGCGCCGTCCACCTTGTGGAAAACCGCCAGCCGTGGTCCGGGCAGTTCCAGTTCCGCCTGCCATTGTTTTGCCAGCCATTGCAGTGTGCCATCACTGAAAAAGGCGATATGGGTGGGGTCGCGGATATAGTGCCACTGGGCGAAGTGGGCCTGGTCCTGTACCCGGTCGGTCATGATCACCAGCCAGCCGCCAGGGGCCAGCCATTGCCAGAGCTGTTGCAGGCTTTCACCCGGTTTTCTCAGGTGCTCCACCACCTCGGTGGCGGTAATGGCGCGGTAGCGGTTTACCTGCAGCAGGGTGCTGTCCTCCCGGTACAGCGGGTCATAGGCCTGGGCGCGGTAGCCGGCCTCCTCCAGCATGGCGCGCAGTACCGGGCCGGGCCCGCAGCCGAAATCCAGCACCTCGGCGCCGGCTTCCACCCGCGCGCGCACCGCTTCCAGCGCCGGTTGCAGAAAATCACGGTAGGCGGGGGTGTCCCGGTTGTCGTGCAGGTCGTACTGGGCCTTTTCCTCGGCCGGCGTGCAGTGGTGGCTCTCGGGCACGAAAACCAGCAGGCAGCGGTAGCAGCGCAGGTAGGGGCGCTGTTCGTCGGCATGAAAATGAAAGACCAGCTTGC
>JALWTZ010000421.1 GCA_026993285.1 Lysobacterales bacterium
GGGTCCGACACGCGTGCGGCAAGTTTGCATGAGAAAAAAGAACATGTCCAGTTCTCTGCAAGATTTCCGAA
Source organism: Lysobacterales bacterium (assembly GCA_026993285.1). Taxonomy (GTDB): domain Bacteria; phylum Pseudomonadota; class Gammaproteobacteria; order Xanthomonadales; family S139-57; genus S139-57. The sequence goes on from JALWTZ010000421.1 coordinate 72, forward strand.
ATTAACTGGCGGTTCGCTGCAAAGTTTACCCAGGAGGCCATACGGTGGTGTATGGAGAAAAATGGTTGCAGCTCAGTGATTTTCATCTGGGCGCTGCGGCGGATTTCCGCATGAACGGCCGGCATGTCCGCCAGCGGGCCCGCGCCCTGTTGCCGTTGATGCAAAGGGCGGATCAGATTCTGTTGAGCGGAGATCTTTCCGAAGACGGTTCGGCGGAAAGTTATCGCTTCTTGCTGGAACTGCTGCAGCAGACCCCGGCCAGGGTCTGGGCCATCGCCGGCAATCATGACCAGCGGGACATCCTGTTCGAGGTTTTGGGGCCACGCCTGGAAAATGGCGATACCATCGAGCTGGCCCACTGGCAACTACTGTTGCTGGACAGCAGTTCTGGCCATATCAGCCCGGAAAGCCTGCAACGGCTGCAGGCGGCGGTTGGCACGAAAAAACCGCTGGCGGTGTTTTTGCATCATCACCCCCTGCCCTGTGGCTCGGACTGGATGGACCAGTATCTGCTGCAAGATGCCGAAGCGCTGTTGCGGCTTTTCGATGGCTTGCCCACGCTGAAAGCCGTGGCTTTTGGCCATGTCCATCAGGCCCTGAACTGGTGGTGGGCCGGGGTTGGTTACCACGCCTGCCCGGCGGCGGCCTATGCCGTGAGACCCTACAGCCCTGCCTTCGCCCTGGAAAACAGCGGGCCTGCCGCTCGCTGGTGGCATTTCTTGCCCGGTGGCCAATACCAAACCTGGCTGGAGGATGCGGCTGGAGCCGATACCGGCTGACTGCTACCATAGCCCTTCACGCCACGGATACTGTCATGCGAGAACAGCCACCACTTGAAACCATCATGAAACGCCTGACGGAACTGCGTGAGCAGCATCGGGCGCTGGACGAGGACATCCAGCGTTTTGAGGAAAGCGGGGCCGTGGACATGCTGCACATCAAGCGCTTGAAGCGGCGCAAGTTGCAGCTGAAGGATCAAATCGTCTGGCTGGAGAACCGCCTGATACCGGATCTGGATGCCTGAAGCCGCACGGTGTGCCTGCCTCTTGGGCAGATTCCGTGGCAACAGATAACTTGCTGTACACTGTAGGCCGGTGGTTTTTCAAGGGGGCAACATGCCGGAGTCGAAAGCAAGCAGCCTGGGCAGGAAACTGGTGAATGTGCTGCACCAGACCGGTCTGTTCGTGCTGTTGATCATTGTTGCCTGGGCGGCGGTACAGTCGCTGGTTCATCTGTATCAGGTACAGAAAATCAGCCTGAAGGACATTCTGTTGCTTTTCATCTATCTGGAACTGGTGGCCATGATCGGCGTGTATTACCAGACCCATCGCTTGCCGGTGCAATATCTGATTTTCATCGCCATCACGGCCTTGTCACGCCATCTGGTCATTGATGTGCAACAAGTCTCCGATCCCTTCCATCTCTACTTGCTGCTTACCATTGCCCTGGCCATCCTGCTGCTGAGTGGATCCCTGTTTGTGATCGCCTATACCTCCAGCCATTTTGGTCGTCCGGAGGACAACCTGCAGCACGATTCGGAAAAGGAAGGTACCTGACAACTTGCTTCGATACCCACCTGCCCATACCCGTTTTGAGCCGGTGTTTGCTTGTCAGGATTGAACGGTCGGCAGGTCGGACCGGGCGTGGCGGCAGGGATGGAACCCCAGACCATTCTTAAAAACACCCGAGTGTGGCAGCTCCTGCAACACAGAGATACGGAAAACAAGCCGCGCATCCCATCCAGCTACTGGCACAAGTTTTGAGCGAGCGGTTTTTCGCAAATCGAGGCGCAGGGGGCAGATTGCGAGGGAGCGTACATATCAGTACGTGACCGAGCAAGATGGCCACTGCAACGAAGAGTTGCGGAAAACAAGCCGCTCAAAACAGGTTGCTGAGAATCTCCTCCCGCCCCAACGGCCTGGCATAGAGGTAGCCCTGGCCGAATTGCACGCCCAGTGCCCGCAGGTGGTTTTCGTGGGCTTCGGTTTCCACCCCTTCGGCGATGATGTCCAGTTCCAGCCCCAGGCCAAGGTGGACCATGGTTTCCAGCACTACCGCTTCGCAGCGGCTGTCGAACATGGCCTGGACAAAGCTCTTGTCGATTTTCAGGGTGTTGAGGTCCAGCTGGCAGAGCAGGCCCAGGCCGGAGTAGCCGGTACCGAAGTCGTCCAGGGAAATGCGAAAGCCGTGGGCCTTGCTTTCCTGAATCCAGTTTTGCACCCGGTCGAAATCCAGCACGAGGTTTTCGGTGATTTCCAGCTTGATCCGCCGGGGGTGAACACCTTCCGCCTGAACGATCTCCAGTACTTGCTGACTGAAGCCCGGATGGTGCAGTTGCCGGCCGGAGACATTGATGCTCATGAACAGTTCGGTGTCGTTGACCCTGGCCTGAAAAGCCTTCAAGTCATGACAGGCCTGGCGCAGGTTGTGCAGGCCGATGGGCACGATGAGATCGGTTTCTTCCGCCAGATTGATAAAGGCTTCCGGGTTGATGGCACCCAGTTGCGGGTGTTGCCAGCGGGTCAGTGCCTCAAAGCCGGCGATGCGCCCGCGCACCAGGTCCTGAATGGGTTGATAGACACACTGCAGCTGCCCTTCATCCAGGGCTTGGCGAAGGTCGACCTCCAGATTCAGTTTTTCCAGCGCTTCATGGGCACGGCTGGCGGCTGCATTGTGCTGTATTTTCACGGAAGAAGGGGATTGGGACGCCATCTGATGGCGATAGCGTTGCAGGGTTAGTTGCAGCAGGTGGCGGATGATGGGGTCGGCCGCTTCGATGCGCTGTACCAGGGTATCTCGATGGATGACTTTCAGACGACAGGCACTGGCACAGGTGGCTGTGGCGGTACGGTTCTTGTCATCGATCAGGGCCATTTCTCCGAGGATTTCACCGGGGCCCAGTTCGGAAAGCAGTTGCTGCTCGCCTTTCTGTTCCGTGGTGATGGCGATGGTGCCACTTTCAATGATGTAAGCGGTATCGGCCGCATCACCCTCGCGGAAGAGCACATGCCCCTGTGGAAAATTGCAGATTGCTTCCTGTTCCATCGCTGCTGCCCTCGCCTTTCCCGTTCTCGAATCTCATCATGACCGCGTAACCGGGTGGAATCAAGCCCGGCCCCTGTCAGGGGCGAACCAGAGCGGCTTCCACCTGTTCTCGAACGGGCCTGCCCTTCAGCCGCTCGATAATGGACAGGGCAAAATCCATGGCGGTGCCGGGTCCGCGTGAAGTAGCCACGCGATCATCCCAGGTGACCGGTTCGCCGGTATTCTGGATGGAGTCCATTGCCAGTGCGTCCAGCACGCCCGGATAGGCGGTGGCCTTGTGCCCTTGCAGTACACCGGCACTGGCCAGTGCCTTGGGAGCGGCACAGATGGCGCCCACCAGCTGGCCATTTTCGTGGTGCCGCTGGAGCAGGGCCTGTATGCGCGGGTCCTCGGCCAGGTGGTCCGCGCCGGGCAGGCCACCGGGCAAAAGTACCATGTCAAAATTTTTGTCAGCGACATCGTCGAGCAGGGTGTCTGCCACCAGTACCACACCCCGGCTGCAGTGTACCGGCCCGGGTTTCAGCGCAGCGGTGGTGACTTCGATTTCGGCACGGCGCAGCAGGTCGATGAGGGTAACGGCTTCCAGTTCTTCGCAGCCTTCTGCGAGGGGGACAAGGACTGTTGCCATGTTGCGGGCCTCCTGTGTTTCAGCAGTTGGGACGGGGGCACCAGGCGGATGTCATCCGGAAGCCTTTGCAGCAGCTGTTGCAGGTTCGCAATCGTGGCCGGATGCGGGTGGCCGATGGCCAGTGCACTGCCCTGGATGCGTGCCTTGTCCAGCAGACGCTGGAACTGCTGTTGCACGGCTTGTGGGTCCGGATCATGGTCGAGAAAGACATCCCGCCAGGTACTGGGTACATGATGCGCCTGTGCCATCTGCAAGGCAAGGGAGTCAGCACTGGTACGGCTGTCCAGAAACCAGAGCTGGTGCCGGTTGAGGGCTTCCATCAGCCAGGCCATCAGCGCCGGGTGACGGGTGGCCAGGCTGCCTTGATGGTTGTTCAGCCCCACGGCCTGGGGCAGGCGTTTACGGGCTTGTTGCAGGAAGGCCAGCACTTCCTGCCGGTTCATGCGCTGGCCAAGAAAACGGGCTGCGGCATCTTCGCCGCTGACCGATTCCATGGGCAGGTGAATCAATACTTCCCGCCCCTGTGCGGCGGCCTGGCGAGCCAGTACAGGCCCGGTACGGGTCATGGGCAGCACGGCAATGGCCACGGCAGGCGGCAGCTGCAGCACCTGTTTATCCTGGCCGGGCCTGGAGCCGAGATCGTCCATCACGATGGCGATACGTGCCGGTACGGCAGCGTGGGCACCAGTGGCGCACAGCCAGAAAAGCAAAGGCAGAAAGGTGAAGGTAGTCAGCTGGCCAGCCACGCGTTGCCCAGGGCGAAGGCCAGGGTAAGGGCGAAAACACAGATCCAGAACCAGGCGGCAAACACCAGAATGCGCACGGGGCGCTCGGCGATGTTGCGCCGCTTGACCTGCCAGATGGCGATGGCGGTGGAAAGCAGGAAAACCACGGCACCGACCACCATCATCTGTTGCAGCCCGGTGCTGCCCCGGCCCACGGCAGCCAGGGCCAGGGCAGGCAGGGTGGAAAGCAGCAGGCCTGTGTAACGGATCATTTCACCACAATGAGAAGGCAGAGCGTCCGCGGCTGCGTCGACGGCTGCTGTCACGGCGGCGACGGTTGCGGATGCGTTCGTGCAGTTGCTTGCGCCGCGCCTTGAGCCAGTCGGCACGATCCATGTCTTCACTGAGGTTGAGACCACGGCGGTTGGCTTCGTTGGCGCGGAAGGTGCAGAAATCCTGATAGGCCTGGATTTCGTGCTTCAGCTCGCGTACCAGCAATTCCACCATGATGGCATCATCCAGATAGCCCAGGCCGGGAATGTCGTCGGGGATGATGTCTTCCGGGTCACTGAAGTAGGTCAGGGCTGACAGTACCCGCTGGCGGTTTTCCTCCGGCAGGGCCCAGGCGGTATCGCGCACCATGTTCACCATGTCGCTGATTTTTTCCAGCAGGTTCTTGATGAATTCCGGTGTGTCGCCTTCACGCACATCACTCAGCAGATCTTCCGCGGCCTTGAGAATGGCCGCTTCCGATACCTGGCCAGCGGCCTCGCGCGCCTTTTGCAGACGGTTGCGAAAATGTTCCAGATCAGCGTCGGAAAGTTCCAGATTGATTTTCATGCCCATGGGCGCGTTCCTTTGTGAAGATTCGTGGCCAAAGCCTAGCGTGTAATCCCTTGAAAGAAAAGGGTCATTGGTCATTGCCCCGCTGTCGCAGACGGCGCAGCAGCCACCAGATGCGCAGGTAGAGATAGAGGCTGGCTCCTGCACCCATCAGCCAGATGGGGCCGGTGCCGGCCGCCTGTTTCAGCCCCTGGGAATCGATGTAATACCAGATGCTGCCGGCCACCATGGCCAGCAAGGAGAGGTGGGACAGGTCCTGGATACGCTGGCGCAGTTTCTTCTGATGCCGGGCCGGAGCCGGTACGGAATCACTGCTGGCGGCTTCCGGGTTTGTGGCCTGCCCGCAATGGGGGCAGTGTGCATACTGGCTGGAGATGCGTTCACCACAGCCGGTGCAGTGGGTCAGGGCCATCAGCGGGTTTCTCCCTGGGTTTCAAAACAGATGCGGGCGACCAGCCCCTGTTGTTCGCCGGCACGCAAGTCGATCTGCCAGCCGTACAGGTCACACAGGCGCTGAACAATGGCCAGGCCAATGCCGGAACCGCTGCCGGTGGAGCCTTCGGCACGATAGTAGCGCTGAAAGACCTTGTCCATTTCTTCCTCGGGCAGGCCGGGGCCGGAATCGGCCACTTGCACGCAGGGCTTGTCGATGACGATGTGAACCACACCTTCCGGCGTGTATTTGAAGGCATTGCCGATCAGGTTGCCCAGGGCCACCATTACGGTGGCGGTATCGGCATTGACCTGAAAGCGCTGGCGAACCTCCAGCTCCACTTCCACCGGCTTGCGTGCCAACTGCGGCCGCTGGTCCTCGATGACCTGTTCCACCAGCGGGACGATGTCGTGATAGACACCGGTCTTGTGGTCGGTTTTCTGCCCACGCACCAGGTGCAACAGTGCGGTGGTGAGGTCGGTGGACTGGCGTACCGCCCGCTGGATGCGTTCCAGGCGGGTTCGGGTCTTGTCATCGAGATCGGGCTGGGCCATGAGCAGCTCACTGGCCGAGCGGATCACCGCCAGCGGGGTGCGCAGTTCGTGGCTGACATCGGCATTGAATTCGCGGTCCCGTTTCACCAGCGCGGTCAGGCGGTCTGCGTACTCATCGAAGGCGGCGGCCAGCTGGCCGATTTCATCATCGGGGAAGTGGGGCCGCAGCGGTTCCGGATCCTCCCGGCTGCTCATGGTCTGGATGCGTTTCACCAGATCGGTCACCGGGGCCATGATGCGGCGGGAGGACAATACCGAGAGCATTAGCGAGAGAAAGCCGAAGAAAATCACTGCCACCACGATCACCGTGAGGGTCAGCTGCTCGATATGCTTGTTCCAGGAAATATCGTATTGCAGATAGCCCCAGATGTCCGGGTCTTTCTGCACCACCACCATCACCGGCTTGCCTTCGGATTCCAGGTAGTGGATGCCGCTGTCCAGGGTGCGGAAGGCCGGTGGCAGCCGCCGCAGCTTGCCCGGGGCAACAAACCAGCCGCGGACACCGGTAAAGGGCTGGTTGGCCTGCTTGGGATTGTTGCGCAGGTTTTCGATGTGGGAACCCAGTTCCTGCTGCAGGCGCACGCCCAGCAACTGGTTTTCCAGATACTGGCGCATGATCCAGATGGTCCCCCCCAGCATGGCACTCAGCGCCAGGCCGAAGACCAGAAAGGCCAGAATGATGCGCGTGCGCAGGCGATGGCGAAATTGCATGCCAGGCTCAGGCGGTCTCTTCCTGGCTCAGGTCCGCCAGCCGGTAGCCGATGCCATGCTTGGTATGAATGAGCGGAATTTCAAAGGGCTTGTCAATGGCCTGACGCAGGCTGTGGATATGTACTCGCAGGCTGTCGCTGTCGGGCAGTTCATCCCCCCAGACATGGGTTTCCAGGTCTTCCCGCTTGACCACGGAAGGGGAGGCAGTCATGAGTTTTTTCAGCAACTTCAGGGCTGTGGGGTTCAGTTGCAGGGGCTTGCCGGCCCGCTGGACTTCCAGTGTTTCCAGGTTGTATTCCAGATCGGACACCTTGAGCACTCGTGGCTGTACTGCCTGACCCCGGCGTTCCAGCACCTGCAGGCGGGCTTCCAGCTCGGCCAGTTCAAAGGGCTTGACCAGATAATCATCGGCCCCATGCTCGAAACCGGCCAGTTTTTCCTCCAGCCGGTCACGGGCAGTGAGCATGAGCACGGGGGTGTTCTTGCGTGCATCCTCGCGCAGGCGGCGGCAGACCTCCAGCCCTTCCATGCCCGGCAGCATCAGATCCAGGACGATGGCATCGAAATCCTCTTCCTCGGCCATACGCAGGCCGGTGACGCCGTCATGGGCGAAATCCACGATATGGCCACGATCCTCGAGATAGTCGCCGATGTTGGCGGCGATATCCATGTTGTCTTCCACGATAAGCACTTTCATGTGGGGTTCCGAATGCAGGGTTGATGGGAGCATTATACGCCGGGGATATGTTCAAAAATTGCTACAGGGCTTGGACTGCATGGGTTGGCACAGGTTCCGGCCATGCTCCGGGGGATGTATTTCCAAGGGGGTTCCGTAGGGTGGTGCAACTTCTACTGAAGCACAAATCAGGCTATGATTGCGGGCTTTCCAATCTTTGTCAGACCGATCAGAAGGAGACTCATCCCCATGCATGCCGAACCTGCTTCCTGGGTGGAAAATGCCGATGCCCAAGCACCTGAAACTAGGGAACCGACAGCGGCAGGGGCAACAGCGGGTTCGGGCGGTGGAGATGCCTTGCAGCTGCTGGTGCGCGAGGCAGTGGAAACCTACCTGCAGGACCTGGGGGAAGTGGGTCAGCAGCAGAGTAACGGCCATCTGTACGAGTTGCTGTTGCATCGGGTAGAGCTGCCCCTGCTGCAGGCCGTTCTGCAGCATGTACAGCAGAATCAGACCCGTGCCGCCCGTATTCTGGGGCTGAATCGCGGTACGCTGCGCAAGAAGATGCAATTGCACGGGCTTTTGGGCAAATGAGCCGCTACGCCCTGCTCAGCGTTTCCGACAAGCGTGGCATTGTCGATTTTGCCCGTGGTTTGAAGGAACGGGGCTATACCCTGCTGTCCACCGGCGGTACCGCCCGCGCCTTGCGGGAGGCCGGCCTGGAAGTGACCGATGTCTCCGCCCATACCGGTTTTCCGGAGATCATGGCCGGGCGGGTCAAGACCCTGCACCCGAAAATCCATGGTGGTATTCTCGCCCGCCGGGGCACCGACGAAGCGGTGATGGCCGAGCATGGCATCGGCCCCATCGACGTGGTGGCCGTCAACCTCTATCCGTTCCGGGAAACCATTGCCCGCGAAGGCTGCAGCCGCGAGGAAGCGGTGGAGCAGATCGACATCGGTGGCCCGGCCATGTTGCGCGCCGCCGCCAAGAACCATGCCCATGTGTGGATCGTGGTGGAAGCCGGGGACTACCCGGCAGTGCTGGCCGGCATGGACGAGCCGGAAACGGCGCAACAGGCCCTGCGCAACCGCCTGGCGGCCCGGGCCTTTGCCCACACGGCCGCCTATGACCAGGCCATTGCACACTATTTGGCCGAGGAGGCCTTCCCGGAGCAGCTGCAGATTCCGCTGCGGAAAAAACAGGACCTGCGTTATGGCGAAAACCCCCACCAGCAGGCGGCCTTCTACACTGAGGACCGGCCTCCGGCTGGTTCCATCGCCCGGGCCGAGAGCCTGCAGGGCAAGCCCTTGAGCTACAACAACATTGCCGATGCCGATGCCGCCATCCAGTGCGTACAGCAGTTCGAGGAGCCGGCCTGTGTCATCGTCAAGCACGCCAACCCCTGTGGCGTGGCCCTGGCCGAAGACAACCTGCAAGCCTATGAACGGGCTTATGCCACCGATCCGGTTTCCGCCTTTGGTGGCATCATCGCCTTCAACCGGCCGGTGGATGAAGCGGAAGCCCGTACCATCATCGAACGGCAGTTCGTGGAAGTGCTGGCCGCGCCGGCCTTCAGTGAAGCGGCGCTGGCGGTACTGGCCAGCAAACCCAATGTACGGGTGCTGGCCCTGGGTGAGCCGGAGGAACCGGCAGCCGTACCCATGGACTTCAAGCGGGTGGCCGGCGGCCTACTGGTGCAGCAGATGGATGACGAGCGTCTGGCCGATACCCGTTTCGAGGTGGTGACCGACAAGGCCCCGACCGAAGCCCAGCTGGCGGATCTGCGCCTGGCCTGGCAGGTGGCCAGGTTCGTCAAGTCCAACGCCATCGTCTATGTGAAGGACGGCCAGACCGTGGGTATCGGCGCCGGGCAGATGAGCCGGGTGGTCAGTGCCCGCATCGCAGGCCTGAAAGCGGAAGAAGCCGGCCTGCCGGTGCCCGGTGCGGTGATGGCTTCCGATGCCTTCTTCCCTTTCCGTGATGGCATCGATGCCGCTGCCCAGGCGGGCATTGCTGCCGTGATCCAGCCCGGTGGCTCCATGCGCGATCAGGAAGTGATCGACGCGGCCAATGAACACGGCATGGCCATGGTCTTTACCGGCGTGCGCCATTTCCGCCACTGATTGTTCACTGCTGGAAAAAGCCGGCAACCGCCCCCATCTGCAGGCACAGGCCCAATGGCACTGGCCAAGACCGGTTGTGCGGGCGTAAGCTGGGCTTGTCTTTCGGGAATAAGGAGCAGAAACATGTGGCAGCGTTGGTGGTTGCAATGGCGGGACTGGTGGCTGGAAGCCAATCTGTGGATGCAGGGGATAGCCGGGGTTCTGGCACTGGTGATATTGCTGATGGTGGGCCTGGCCTTCTACTGGAGCCGTCCGCCGGAAGCTTTCGATGTGCTGGAGAAGGCCCGTGCCGAAACCGGCCAGAACGACCCGGTGGTGGGCGCGGCCACCACCGCCGCGCTGGTTGGCGTGGTGGAAACCCTGCTGGACAAGCCCGGTGGCTATCTGCGCAATGACCGCCTGCCCCCCGGCCTGTTGCTGGACAACATGCCCAACTGGGAGTTCGGTGCCCTGGTGCAGGTGCGGGATTTGGCCAAGTCCCTGCGCAATGACTTTTCCCGTTCGCAGACCCAATCCCTGGAAGACAAGGACCTGGCCTTTGCCGAGCCACAATTCAATGTGGATGCCTCCTCCTGGCTGATTCCCCGGCCGGAGAAGGAATACCGCAAGGGCGTGGATGCGCTCAAGCGCTATCTGGCCCGCCTCAGCGATCCCGGCCAGCAGCAGGCCCAGTTCTATGCCCGCGCCGATAACCTGGAAGACTGGCTGGGCGTGGTGGAAAAGCGCCTGGGCAGCCTGTCCCAGCGGCTGAGTGCCAGTGTGGGCCGGCCCCGGCTCAATACTGATCTGGCCGGTGACAGCGCGGCACGGCAATCGACGGTGGCCCCCCGGCAGGTGAATGTACAGACGCCCTGGCTGGAAATCGACGATGTCTTCTTCGAGGCACGTGGCTCCTGCTGGGCATTGTTGCATTTTCTCAAGGCGGTGGACCGGGATTTCGGCAGCGTGCTGGAGAAGAAAAATGCCCGTGTCAGCCTGCGGCAGATCATCCGTGAGCTGGAACCCACCCAGGACCCCATCTGGTCACCGATGATTCTCAACGGTACCGGCTTCGGCTTGACCGCCAACCACTCGCTGGTGATGGCGTCCTA
>JALWTZ010000422.1 GCA_026993285.1 Lysobacterales bacterium
CGGCGTCAACAGGCGGGAAAGCACCTCGCCGCTGGCCTTTTCCTTGAGCAAGCGCCAGCCCGGCGGCAGGGTTGGCGCGTTGCGCACGGGGCTTTCCACATAGACCATGGCAGCCTCGGCCAGCCAGCCCGGTTGCCGCAGGCCTTCTAGAACCGGCAGCCACAGGTTCCGGGCGAAGGGCGGGTCGATGAACACCAGATCATAGGGGCGGTCCGGGGCCTGCTCCAGCCAGCGCAGGGCATCGGCCTGGCACACTTCCAGCCCGGTGGCCCCCGGCAGGTTTGCCACCAGCTGGCGCAGATGCGCCGCCAGCCTTGGCTGTTTTTCCAGCAGCAGCACCTCGGCCGCGCCCCGGGAGGCGGCCTCCAGCCCCAGGGCGCCGGAACCGGCGAACAGATCCAGCACCCGCCGGCCGGCCACCGCCCCCTGCAACCAGTTGAATAGCATCTCCCGCACCCGGTCGCCGGTGGGGCGCAGGCCCGGACTATCCGCAACAGGCAATCGCCTGCCACGCCACTTGCCGGCTATAATGCGCACACCCCGGCCCGTACCCGGCCGGCCGGTTCTGTTTTTTCCCACCGGTTCAACCTCAAACAGCTACGGAAACCCAACCATGTTCAACCTTTTCGGCCGCAAGAACAAGAAAAACCCCGACCCGGAAAAAACGCAAGCCGGCACTGCCGGCGAAAGCGAATCGGCACAGGCTGCGGAACCGGCGGAAGAAAACCACAGGCCGGAACCACTGAACGAACGGCTGAGCCGTTCCCGGGCCGGTTTTGGCGCCCGCCTCAAGGCCCTGTTCGGCCTGGCCCGGCAAATCGACGATGACCTGCTGGAGGAAATCGAAACCCAGCTCATCATGGCCGATGTGGGCGTGGAAGCCACCACCCGCATCATCGACACCGTCAGCCGGCAGGTCAAGCGCAAGGAGCTGAAGGACGCCACCGCGCTGTATCGGCGCATCCGCGAGCTGATGGCCGAAATGCTCAGCCCCTGCGAACAGCCGCTGCTGCCCGAACGCGACGGCGGCCCCTTCGTCATTCTGGTGGTGGGCATCAACGGCGCCGGCAAGACCACCACCATTGGCAAGCTGGCCCACCTGTGGAAGGCCCAGGGCAAGAAGATCATGCTGGCCGCCGGCGACACCTTCCGCGCCGCCGCCGTGGAACAACTGAAGACCTGGGGCGAACGCAACGATGTGCCGGTGGTGGCCCAGGACACCGGCGCCGACTCCGCCTCGGTCATCTACGACGCGCTGGAGGCGGCCCGCGCCCGCGGCGTGGACATCCTCATCGCCGACACCGCCGGCCGGCTGCACACCCAGGACAACCTCATGGAAGAGCTGAAGAAGATCAAGCGGGTGATGCAGAAGCTGGACCCGGAAGTACCCAGCGAAGTGCTGCTGGTGCTGGATGGCGGCACCGGCCAGAATGCCGTCAGCCAGGCGCGGCAATTCCACGAAGCCATGGGCCTGACCGGGCTGGTGGTGACCAAGCTCGACGGCACCGCCAAGGGCGGCGTACTCTTTGCCCTGGCGGAAAACCTGGGCCTGCCCATCCGTTTCATCGGCGTGGGTGAAGGCATTGCCGACCTGCGCCCCTTCCGCGCCGATGATTTCGTCGCCGCCCTGTTGCCGGAAGCCGAAGAAAAGGGCGATACGCCCGACAGCAACTGATGCGGGCACTGGCTGAGCGCGTACTGCAATGGCAGGCCGAACACGGTCGCCATGACCTGCCCTGGCAAAAGCCCGCCGACCCCTACCGCACCTGGGTTTCGGAAATCATGCTGCAGCAGACCCGGGTGGAGACGGTCATCCCCTATTTTCAGCGCTTCACCCGGCGTTTCCCCAGTCTTGAAGCCCTTGCCGAAGCCTCACAGGATGAAGTGCTGGCCCTGTGGTCCGGCCTGGGCTACTACAGCCGGGCGCGCAACCTGCACCAGGCGGCGCAACTGGCCTGGCGGGAATGGCGGCAACTGCCGGACACGCTGGAGCGCCTGACCGCCCTGCCCGGCATCGGCCGTTCCACCGCCGGTGCCATTCTCTCCCTGGGCTTCGGCCAGGCGGCGCCCATTCTCGACGGCAATGTGAAGCGCCTGTTCTGCCGCCATTTCGCCGTGGAAGGCTGGCCGGGAAAAAGCGCGGTACAGCAACAACTCTGGGCGCTGGCGGAGGCACAACTGCCGGCACAGCATTGTGGCCGCTACAACCAGGGCCTGATGGACCTGGGCGCCGGCATCTGCAGCCGCAAGCGCCCGGCCTGCGACCGCTGCCCCCTGCAAGCCAGCTGCCAGGCCCACCGGCTGGGGCGGGTGGAAGCCCTGCCCACACCCCGGCCCAGAAAAACCCTGCCCCGGCGCCAATGCACCCTCTGGTGGCTGCAACAGGGCGAGGCCATACTGCTGAACCGCCGCCCGGAAAGCGGCATCTGGGGCGGGCTGTGGAGCCTGCCGCAGGAAGACGAACAGCATGCCCTGCCGCCCTGGCTGCAAGCGGCGCTGGCCGGCCCTGGGGAAGAAACCCTGCGGCTGAAACACAGTTTCACCCATTTCCACTTGCATATCCGCGTGCGCGCAAGCACACTTTCCCGTCTTCCCCGGCGGCTGGAACCGGCCTGGCGCTGGCAGCCGCTGGACAAACTGGAACAACTGGGCCTGCCCGCGCCGCTGCGGCGCATCGCCCAAGCCATGAGGAAAGCATCATGAGCCGTACCGTACATTGCGCCCTGCTGGGCCAGGAACTGCCCGGCCTGGAATTCGCCCCC
>JALWTZ010000423.1 GCA_026993285.1 Lysobacterales bacterium
ATCCCGGCTCAAATGCGCCAGTTTTTCGGCGTGGGCTTCCCAGTGCTGGCCGTCGAAGGCTTCCACCGTGCAGGCCTGCCAGTCGAAGTTTTCCAGGCAACGGGCGTTGACGCTGTAGCCGTCGGGGTTGGAGCGGGGAATGTAGAAGGATTTGATGCCGCAGATCTTGCAGAACAGGTGTCGGGCCGTGCCGGTGTTGAAGCGGTATTCGCTCAGGTTTTCCCCGCCCTGCAGCAGGTGAAAGCGGCTGGCTGGCACGATGAGGTGAATGAAATCGGTGCGGCTGCACATGGAGCAGTTGCAGCGCTGCAGGCTCAGCGGCGGGTGGACTTCGATGGCGAAGCGCACCGCGCCGCAGTGGCAGCCGCCGTGCAGGGTTTGCGTTTCTGCTGGCTGCCCGGGGCTGTTGTTCATGGCGGGCTTCCCGGCTCAGCGCTTCATGAAGTCGAAGAACTGGGCGTTGGTCTTGGTGGCCTTGAGCTTGTCCAGCACGAATTCCATGGCGGCCACTTCGTCCATGGGCTGCAGCACCTTGCGCAGAATCCAGATCTTCTGCAGCATTTCCGGCTCCATCAGCAGGTCTTCGCGGCGGGTGCCGGAACGGTTGATGTCGATGGCCGGGAAGATGCGCTTTTCGGCGATGCGGCGGTTGAGGTGCACTTCCATGTTGCCGGTGCCCTTGAATTCCTCGTAGATCACTTCGTCCATCTTGGAACCGGTATCCACCAGGGCGGTGGCCACGATGGTGAGGCTGCCGCCCTCGGTCACATTGCGAGCCGCGCCGAAGAAACGCTTGGGCCGCTGCAGGGCGTTGGCATCCACCCCGCCGGTGAGCACCTTGCCGGAGGAAGGTGCCACGGTGTTGTAGGCCCGGGCCAGGCGGGTGATGGAATCCAGCAGAATCACCACGTCCTTCTTGTGTTCCACCAGGCGCTTGGCCTTTTCGATGACCATTTCCGCCACCTGCACGTGGCGGGTGGCCGGTTCGTCGAAGGTAGAGGAAATCACCTCGGCGTTCACCGAACGCTTCATTTCAGTCACTTCCTCCGGGCGCTCGTCGATGAGCAGCACGATGAGGTAGCAGTCCGGGTATTTCAGGCTGATGGATTGGGCCACGTTCTGCATCAGCATGGTCTTGCCGGCCTTGGGCGGTGAGACGATCAGGCCGCGCTGGCCCTTGCCGATGGGGGCAATGAGGTCGATGATGCGGGTGGTGGCGTCCTCGGTGGAGCCGTCGCCCCGCTCCAGCACCAGTTGCTCGCGGGGAAACTCCGGCGTCAGGTTCTCGAACAGAATCTTCTGCTTGGTGTTTTCCGGCGGCTCGTAGTTGATGGTTTGCACCTTGAGCAGGGCGAAATAGCGCTCACCGTCCTTGGGCGGGCGAATCTTGCCGGCAATGGTGTCGCCGGTGCGCAGGCTGAAGCGGCGAATCTGGCTGGGAGAGACATAGATGTCATCCGGCCCGGCCAGATAGGAACTGTTTTCGGAACGGAGAAAACCAAAGCCGTCCTGCAGAATCTCCAGCACCCCGTCGCCGTAGATGGCTTCACCGGATTTGGCATGGGATTTGAGAATGGCGAAGATCAGGTCTTGCTTGCGGGCGCGGGCCACGCCTTCCAAGCCCATTTCACGGGCGATTTCGCTGAGTTCAGCGGCGGATTTCAGTTTCAGTTCCGAAAGATTCATAGAGGTATGGGTCTGCTTGATCCGATGGATTGGTGGAATCGCACGCTACCGGCGAAAAGCCGGTGAACGACTGCTAGAAGGAATTCGGGGGTTTGCCCGGAAGGCGTGGCATACCGTAGCACGCCTTCCGGTGGCTGTCCAGATTTGCGCCTTACAATTGCGCGTCGATAAAGCTTTTCAACTGGCTTTTGGAAACGGCGCCCACCTTGGTGTCGGCCAGGGTGCCGTCCTTGAACAGGATCAGGGTGGGAATGCCGCGAATGCTGTATTGCATGGGGGTCTGGCGGTTCTGGTCCACATCCATCTTGGCGATGATCAGCCGGTCGCCGTATTCTTCCGCCAGTTCATCCAGTATGGGCGCAATCATCTTGCAGGGGCCGCACCATTCCGCCCAGAAATCCACCAGAACGGGCTTGTCGGCCTTGAGGACCTTGCTTTCGAAATCACTGTCATTGACATAAACGATCTTGCTCACGATTCACCGCCTTGCTTGCTTTGGGTTGCAGGATGACCGGCTTGGGCCCGAGTGGAATGTCGCACGCGCCGTCAAAAGGGCCGGATTGGACGAACAGGCCCGTTGTGGTTAAAGTACCCTGCCGCTGGCAGAATCTGCACGGCCTGTCAGGGCACCCATTTCATCATTTTTTCAGCAGGTAATGCAAGGGCTCCCAAATGGAAGAGCAGATACTCACCTCCACCCGTTTCGATGAACTGCAGCTGCCCGAGGCACTGATACAGGCGCTGTCGGCAGCCGGTTTCGAGTATCTCACCCCCATTCAGAAAGCCTGTCTGGAACCCATGCTGGCCGGCAAGGACATCGCCGGCCAGGCGCGCACCGGCAGCGGCAAGACCCTGACCTTCCTGCTGCAGATCTGCGTGCGCCTGCTCACCCACGAGGCCAGCCACCCCGGCCAGCCACGGGCGCTGGTCATCGCCCCCACCCGCGAACTGGTGATCCAGATTCACCGTGATCTGGAAAAGCTCCTGCCCCACCTGCCGCTGAAGGCGGCCCTGGCCTATGGCGGCGTGGACTACGAGAAACAGCGCAGCACCATCGAACAGGGCTGCGACA
>JALWTZ010000424.1 GCA_026993285.1 Lysobacterales bacterium
AGGAAAGCGAAAGCAGGGAGGCCGCCCAATGAAAATGCTTTTGATGCTTTGGATACTGGCCAGCACTTCGGTGCTGGCCCAGTCCTCCGGCGGCAGCTACACGTTGGAGAAACACACCATTGACGGCGGTGGCGGCACCGCCACCGGCGGCAACTACAGCCTGCAAGGCACCATCGGCCAGCCCGACGCAGGCCGGCTGGAAGGCGGTAGCTATGTCATCGAGGGTGGTTTCTGGGCCAGTACCAGCGGCCAGACGGCAGATCTGGTCTTTGCTGACAGCTTTGAATAGCGCCTTGTCGGGTTACAAGGAAGCTAACCCGACCTACAACGGGCTTCCGAGGCTTCGTAGGGTGCAATAGCGCAGCGTATTGCACCAAAACCCCCGGTACATGGCTGGAATCGGCCTCTTGCAAGTGATTGAAAAACAAGAAATTCATAATCATTCATAAAAATTCACATTCTTTTCAAGCTTTTCTGCAGCCATTCTGCTGGTATGGTTCTAGAGTCATGCCGGTTCGATCACCCCTGTGGGCGTGCCATCGACCAGGGTGGCCCGTGAACAGAAGACTATCAGGGGAGAGATCAATGAAAAGCCTTATTCGTATACTGATTTTGACCATGCTGTCGCTCGTGGGACATGCGCAGGCGACAACGTTCACCTATCAGGGCCAGTTGTCCGAGAATGGTAGCCCGGCCACCAATACCTACGATTTTCAATTCATACTGTTCGATGCGGCTACCGGTGGTACACAGGTTGGTGTGCCCAACCTTGTGGTGGACTGGCCAGTGACGGATGGTATCTTCCAGCTATCCCTGGATTTCAATGTTGTCCTTGCTAATGCTGATTATTGGCTGGAAATTGGCGTGCGCCCGGGGAACAGTACGGATGTGTTTACCATCCTCAATCCACGGCAGTATATCAATTATGCACCTAGAGCCACGTACGCATATTATTCCACATCGGCCATCACAGCCACTGTATCGGACACTGCTTATGACGGGCCATTCTGGTATTTGAACGGCAATATTGGCAGCGGGCATTTTCTCGGCACCACCGACAACAACCCGCTCGAACTGCGGGTGAATAACCAGCGGGTGGGCGTGATTGTCGATGCTGCGGAACAAACCATCAGCAACTCATTCCACGCACCCAATGTATTGCTGGGCTCTATGGATAATGTGATCACGGCCGCCTATGGTGCAACCATTGCCGGTGGCGGGGGTGCGGTTACCCCTGATTCCAGTAGCTACCTGATGTTTTGTGGTGATGGTAGCCAGCCTTGTGTCAACACGGTTTCTGGTGTCTATGGCACGGTTTCCGGAGGCTCTGGCAATTATGCGAGCGGTCCTCGTTCTACTGTAGGCGGCGGGTATCGGAATACAGCCAGTATGTCCTATACGACGGTAAGTGGCGGATACAAAAATACCGCCAATGGTTTGAATGCGAGTGTTGGTGGAGGGAAGCAGAATACGGCCAGTAGTTATGCTACTGTGGGAGGTGGGGAACAGAATATAGCCAGCGGAGGGCATTCCGCCGTACCTGGCGGGTTTTCCAACCTTGCCGGTGGTAGTTTCAGTTTTGCTGGTGGCTACCAGGCCATGGTTCGTGATGCGGCCTCTGTGGGAGATGCCGACGGTGATGAAGGCACCTTTGTCTGGGCGGACTACAGTAATGCTACTTTTACTTCCACCGGCCCCAACCAGTTTCTTGTGCGGGCTTCCGGTGGCGTGGGGCTGGGCACCAACAACCCCAACGGCCACCAGCTCAATGTGCTGGGTTCTACTTTCCTCAGAAACAGCACGGATACCAGCACGGCTGCTGATCTGGTACTGGGTGGCAGCAGTGGCAATGCCTCCGATGACGGTGTATTAACGACGGATTTGAGCATTGCGGGCAGTGATCTGATCATCCGCTCCAACGATGCCGTGGTGGTTGTTCTGGATAACGATACAACTTCCGATGGCAGTTTTACCGTGCGTGACGGTTCGGGAACCGACCTGCTTCTGGTAGCCGGTAACGGCAATGTCACCATTCCCGGCAACCTGACTGTGAGCGGCACCATTACCGGCACCCTGGCCAAAAAAGGCGGTGCATTGCCCGCCCCGGAGGAACAGCTGACCGCAGACGACCTGTATATCCACCAGATACAGCAACTGCAACAAAAGGTTGCATGGCAGCAACAGGAACTGAATGCACTCAAAGAAGAGAGAGCGAACCAGGAGCAACAACTGGCACAACTGCAACAGGTATTGCAGGCTGTACAGTCCAATCAGCAGCTATTGCTGAAGCGGTTGCGTGAAGGGGAAATAATCAACCACAGTCTTGAGGCAGCGCAGTGAAGGGTAAATGGACAACACGACAACTGGCCAGCACTTGGGAGTTTGCTGGTGATTGCCATGCAGCCGGGGAGGTGCCCATGAAAAAAATCATTCATTTTCTGTGTTTGTCCATGCTGTTTTACTCGGGTGGCATGCAGGCTGCACCACCTTCCGACAAGGGCTTTGATCCGATACCTTTTACCTATCAGGGACAGTTGACGGATAACAACAGCTTGCCCACAAATACCTATGATTTCGAGTTTCTGCTGTTCAATGCGGCGAGTGCCGGCGTGCAGGTGGGCAGTACGCTCACAAAGCAGGATGTGCCGGTGACTGATGGGATTTTCCAGGTGGAACTGGACTTCAATATTTTCTTCGATGATAGTGACTATTGGCTGGAAGTGCATGTACGCCCAGGAAACAGTACGGGCCCCTACACTACATTGAGCCCACGGCAGTCTCTCACCTTTGCACCCAAGGCCATTTTTGCGATCAATGCCACTGCGGCTGATGTGGCCTTTTCCGCTGATATCGCCTCTGCTGGTCCTTTCTGGTATTTAAATGGAAATACCGGGCCGGGTAATTTTCTGGGCACCAGAGATACAAATGCTCTGGAGTTTCGTACAAACAACAAGCGGGTGGGGTTGATTTCTGATGCCACTGACAACCAGAGCAACCATTCACCCAATGTGTTGCTGGGCTCTGAAAACAATATAATAGATCCGGCAGCCCATGGCGCCACCATTAGTGGCGGGGGTGGAGATCCGGGCTCGACTTTCTGTGGAAATGGTGGAAATCAGCAGTGTGTCAATACGGTATTGGATGACTTTGGCACGGTTTCCGGAGGCTGGGGAAATTACGCAGATCTTTACTCTTTTGTTGGTGGTGGCCAAGCCAATCTCGCCAGTGGAAATTATGCAACCATTGGTGGAGGACAGGGCAACAAAACCGCTGACCTTTATGCTGCTATAGGCGGTGGTATATCCAATTTTGCCAGTTCTTTATATACATCCATAGTTGGTGGATATGCCAATACAGCAAGTGCGGAGTATGCAACCGTTTGTGGCGGGGATATGAATGTTGCCAGTGGATATATGTCAACAGTTGCTGGCGGTAGCCAAAACCTGGGCAGTGGTGCTGTGTCCACAGTTGCAGGTGGTTACAAGAATCAGGCTGGTGGTGATTTCAGCCTTGCTGCTGGCCGTCAGGCTCTGGTGCGTGATGCGGCAGCTACAGGGGATGCGGACGGTGATGAAGGTACCTTTGTCTGGGCGGATTCCACTCAAGCCGATTTTATTTCCACCGGCCCCAACCAGTTTCTCGTGCGGGCTTCCGGTGGCGTGGGGCTGGGCACCAACAACCCCAACGGCCACCAGCTCAATGTGCTGGGTTCTACTTTCCTCAGAAACAGCACGGATACCAGCACGGCTGCTGATCTGGTACTGGGTGGCAGCAGTGGCAATGCCACCGATGACGGCGTGTTGACGACGGATTTGAGTATTGCGGGCAGCGATCTGATCATCCGCTCCAACGATGCCGTGGTGGTAGTTCTGGATAACGATACAACTTCCGATGGCAGTTTTACCGTGCGTGACGGCTCGGGAACCGACCTGTTTAAGGTAGCGGGTAACGGCGATGTCACCATTCCCGGCAACCTGACTGTGAACGGCACCATTACCGGGACTGTGGCCAAAAAAGGCGGTGCATTGCCCGCCCCGGAGGAACAGCCGACCACGGAAAACCTGTCTCATCACCAGATACAGCAACTGCAACAACGGGTAGCAGTACTGGAAGCGGACAAACAGGCCCAGCAACAGCAACTGATGCAACTGCAACAGGCGCTGCAAGCCTTGCAAGCCAGCCAGCAGCAACTGCTGACTCGCCTGCGGACAGCAGAAGGTGATGTGCATACACAGAAGCCTGCCCAATGAACGCCCGCTGGATGGTTTTTGGATGGTATTGGCCAGCACTGCGGTGCTGACCCAGTCTTCCGGTAGCAATGATACGCTGAACAAACACGGCAACGACGGCGGTGGGGGCACTTCCACCGGCGACAACTACAGCCTGCAAGGCAGCATCGGCCAACCCGATGCCGGCTGGCTGGAAGGTGGCAGCTATGTGATCGAAGGTGGTTTCTGGGCCAGTGCCATTTGCAGCCAGCTGATTGGTTCTTGCCATCTGCATTGAGCAGATGGGTGTCGGGTTAGCGCAAGAGAACCCGACCTGCAGGTTTTTCACCCCGATGTGTTCCAAATCTGTACTCACGAAGGGTATCCCACCTAAAAACCAGCGAGTACAGAGCTGCCAATGCGGGAAGGAACACATGGAAACTACGGCAACCATGATCTTTAATTTATAATAAACTTTTCAAAATCTACCGGGATGCTTATGCTGGTATGGCCTTCATGGCTTGCCAGATCGACAACTTGTGCCCAGGTTTGTCCTGTCCTGGTTGGC
Source organism: Lysobacterales bacterium (assembly GCA_026993285.1). Lineage (GTDB taxonomy): Bacteria > Pseudomonadota > Gammaproteobacteria > Xanthomonadales > S139-57 > S139-57. The sequence continues at coordinate 4,777 of JALWTZ010000424.1, forward strand.
CACTGGATCCTTGCAACCGGGAGAGAGAAACATGAAGAAAACTATCAACATTCTATACTTGAACTTGCTGTTATTCGTCGGTGGCGTACAAGGGGCACACCCTGTTAGCAAGGGGCTGGCACCGATGCCTTTTACCTATCAGGGACAGTTGACAGATAACAACAGCTTGCCCACCAATACCTATGATTTCGAGTTTCTGCTGTTCAATGCGGCGAGTGCCGGCGTGCAGGTGGGCAGTACGCTTACAAAGCAGGATGTGCCGGTGACTGATGGGATTTTCCAGGTGGAACTGGACTTCATTACTTCATTCGACAATGGTGACTACTGGCTGGAAGTGCATGTACGCCCAGGAAACAGTACGGGCCCCTACACTACATTGAGCCCACGGCAGTATATCACCTTTGCACCCAAGGCTATTTTTGCGATCAATGCTACTACGGCTGATGCGGCCTTTTCTGCGGATATAGCTTCTGCTGGTCCCTTTTGGTATTTGAGCGGGAATAGCGGGCCGGGTAATTTTCTTGGCACTCGGGATGCGAATGCGTTGGAGTTGCGCACAAACAATAAGCGGGTGGGGTTGTTTTCTGATGCAACAGATCTACCGAATCAGCATGCTCCAAATATTTTAATGGGTTCAGAAGATAATATTATTACATCCAGCCTTGGAGCTACTATTTCAGGAGGAGGGGGTGATGCGACTAATTCCAATTGTGGTGATGGTACCCAACTGTGTGTAAATACCGTTTCAGCTGACTATGGAACTGTTTCCGGGGGCTTTGGCAATTTCGCCAGTTCCAGATTGGCCACTGTTGGTGGTGGAGTTAATAATATTGCTAGTGGTAATAGTGCTGTTGTTTCTGGTGGGTCAAATAATATTGCCAGTAATGTTAGTGCTACGATTGCTGGCGGATTTGGCAATAATGCTAATGGACAATCTGGGTTCGTTGGCGGTGGGAGCGGTAACACTGCAAGTGGGTTTGCTGCCACTGTACCCGGTGGTTCATCCAACTTGGCTGGCGGTGACTATAGTTTTGCTGCCGGTAGTGGGGCCAGAATTCGTGATGCGGACACGGTAAATACGGATGCGGGAATTACAACAGATACCAATGGTGATGAAGGTACCTTTGTCTGGGCCGATGCTTCCGGTGGTTTTTTTTCTTCAACCGGCCCCAACCAGTTTCTGGTACGGGCCTCCGGTGGCGCGGTTTTTACCGATGACAATACGCAAAACAGTCCTTTAAGCTCACAGGTACTGATTGACAGCGCCTTGGCTTATCCGCTGCGTGTAAGAGCGGATGGAGCGACCACTCTGACTGTCACCAATCAGCAGCGGGTTGGTGTGGGTACATTCATTCCGGAAAATGCCTTTCATGTTATAGATAGCATCACCGGCGGGGCGGTAGATACCCATGTGGCCCAGATTCAAAATACCAATCTCGGTACGGGTGCCGATGGGCTGGCCATTGTACTGGGCACCACGCTCAATCCCGGCACTGGCAACAATTTTATTTCCTTTTACACATCTGGTGGCAACACCCTGGTTGGCCAGATCGAAGGCAATGGTACGGGCGGAGTAAGCTACAACACTAGCGGAGGCGATTTTGCCGAATACCTGCCTTCGAATGAAACGGACCTGCAACCAGGCGAAGTAGTGGGGTTGGTTCAGGGCCGGCTAAGCCGGGAAACCGGACAGGCAGAACGGGTACTGGTGATTTCCGGTAGCGCTGCCTTTGTAGGTGCTACTCCGCTGGAAAACAAAACCGGCGAGTATGCCCTGGCGGCGTTCATGGGGCAGGTGCCGGTGAGGTTGCATGGTGAGGCTCGCTCCGGTGACTGGCTGGTAGCTTCCGGGAAAAATGACGGTCATGCCGTGGCCCGCGGCCTGGAGCAACTGCAGGCCGCGGACATGGCGCGCATCATCGGTCGGGCGCTGGAAGCCAGCCGGGATGGCCAGGTGAAGGCCTTGGTGGGCCTGCCGCCCCAGGCCCTGCTGGCCGCCCAGCAGCAACGATTGAGCCAACTGGAAGGGGAGAACCGGCTGCAACAGCAGCAACTGGCCCAGCAACAACAGCAACTGATTGCAATGGAAGCCAATTACGGTCAGCAACTGGCGCAACTGCAACAGGCGCTGCAAGCCTTGCAAGCCAGCCAGCAGCAACTGGTGACTCGCCTGCGAGCAGCAGAAGGTGATGCGCATACACAGGAGCCCGCCCAATGAAGGCCCGCTGGGTGGTTTTCTGGATGGTATTGGCCAGCACTTCGGTACTGGCCCAGTCTTCCGGTGGCAATTACACGCTGGAAAAACACAGCATCGACGGCGGTGGTGGTGTTTCTACTGGCGGCAGCTATAGCCTGCAAGGCACCATCGGCCAGCCCGATGCCGGCCGGCTGGAAGGTGGCAGCTATGTGATCGAGGGTGGCTTCTGGGCCAGCGCCAGCGGCCAGACCGCTGACCTGCTGTTTGCCGACAGCTTTGAATAATGTCTTGTTGTCTTATGCTGACGCTGACCTGACCTGACCTGACCTGACCTGTGGCGGGCTTCCGTAGGATGCAATCGCGCCAGCGTATGCCACCACGACAGGCAGAACCGGCCTGTCGGCCGCTCTGCTGCCGTTAGTACGAGTCAGGTCTTCAGGGTGACTCGAAACTGTCGCTGAAGGTCAGACAGTTGTTGGCTGATTGCGGGTCCAGCGGGTCGGAGCCACAAAGGCGTTCCACGAAATCATTGAGGCCATCCCCGTCGGTATCCGCCAGGTTGGGGTCAGTCTCGCTGCCGTTGACCGCGCCGTTACCATCGGCATCTTCACTGCCATCGGTGAGTTTGTCACCATCGGTGTCGGGTTCGAGTGGGTCGGTGGTGGTGTTGGGGTTACTGTCCGGTACCCAACTGTTGGCAGTGCCGGCAATGATGCCCTGGGCAGCAATACCTGTTGTCAGGCCCAGTTCCAGGCCATCGTTCAGTTGGTCGTTGTCGCTGTCCGCACGGGTGGGTTCCGTGCCCTGTTGCAGTTCTTCTCCATCGGAAAGACCGTCATCGTCCGTGTCGGCATCCATCGGGTTGGTACCTTCGGTGTTTACTTCCGCGCCATCGGTAATACTGTCACCGTCACTGTCGGCATTGGCCGGGTCGGTTTCGCCGGCTTCCTGGGAGCCGTTTAGATTGCTGTCTTCCGCACCATCCAGCAGGGTATCGCCGTCGGTATCGATGCTGTCGGGGTCAGTGGTACTGGCCGGGTCGGCATCGGGGGTGAAGTTACTGGTGCCGGAGAAGGATACACCCGTGCCGTCCGAGGTGCCGCCGGGCACGCCGCTGGTGAGGCCGGTTTCCAGTCCGTCGAGCAGTTGGTCTCCATCACGGTCGGGATCCAGAGCGTCTGGCAGGCCGTCGCCATCGGTGTCATTGGTGGTACTTTCATTGCCATCAGCAATGCCATCATCGTCGCTGTCGGCATCGGCAGGATCGGTTTCCCCACTGTCTTGCGCGCCGTTGTTGTTGCTGTCTTCCGCGCCATCCTGTATGCCATCGTTGTCGGTATCCGGGTCGCTGGGGTCGGTTTTACTGGCCGGGTCGGCATCGGGGGTGAAGTTACTGGTGCCGGAGAAGGATACACCCGTGCCGTCCGAGGTGCCGCCGGGCACGCCGCTGGTCAGGCCGGTTTCCAGTCCGTCGAGCAGGCCATCGCCATCACGGTCAGCGTCCACAGCGTCCGGCAGGCCGTCAGCATCGGTGTCATTGGTAGTGCTTTCATTGCCGTCAGCTATGCCGTCATCGTCGCTGTCGGCATCAATGGGGCTGGTTTCTCCAAAATCGAGACTGCAGTTGCCGCCCACTTCGATATTGTCGTTGAGGCCATCGTTGTCAGTGTCGGCATCGCAGACATCGGAGTTCATCAGGCTTTCCTGCGCGTTACTGCAGCTGTCCCCGTCTTCGTCGTCGTTGATGCTGGCTCCGAAGCCGTCACAGTTCTGGTCAATGCCATCGCCGCAGATTTCCAATGCACCGGGATGGATAGTGGCATCTGAATCATCACAATCCATGCCACCGCAGATGGCGTCCAGGTAGCCGTCACCGTCCATATCCTGACAAACGCCCTTGATCAATGGATTGTTTGCCCAGGTGGTTTGCAGACCCAGCAGGAAAACAGCCAGCAGGCCGAATTTGGTGGTAGTGCGCATAGTTTTTTTTGTCCTTTTGTCGTCAGCAAGCGAATTGCGCAGTGTAGAACTGATCGAAAAAACCTGCAAATTATTCTTCAAACTCATCCGTCTGCAGGTAGCAGGTAAGCCCATTGCGGGGCTCCATCTCCTGGTTGTCGATACAGGGGTTGAGGCTGGTCGGGCCCGGTTTCTACAAGGGCTTCTGGAAATGCCTGCGGGCTGAGCAAGTCCATTTTGTTGCAGGCCTGCCAGCCTGGGGGCGCGGGTTGCCGAAACCAGGTACCCTGCGGGTGGTTCGGGTGCAGAGGCAGCTGTTCCTGGCCTTCCAGCGGTTGTTGACTGTAGAACAGCCGCCCCCAGACAAAACCCAGGCGGTGAATTTCTCCCGTGTGCCCCTGTTCGGTCAGCCATTTTTGTATTTGTGGATGCCGGCTCAGTTCGAGCTGGTGAAGCCGCATGTGCCGCAGTTTCTTTTCCAGTGTGTCTTTCTTGCCCGGCCCCAGCCACTGCCAGCCACCTTCCGGCAGTGGTGTCTGCAGGTAGAACTTGCAGGCCACTTCCCAGTGCCAGAGCTTGCCGTCGCGCAGGTCCTGCAGAAGGAAATCCAGCGCGCCCAGGGTGCGGCCCTGTTCGCGCACGGGCAGGTTTTCGGCCAGTATTTGCAGGTGTGGCTGTTGATGCAGCCAGAAAGCCAGCACATGTTCGAAGATTCGTCCCAGGCGCCAGTCGTTCAGCGTGGCCATCCAGTGCTGCAGGGGTTCGGGCTGTGATTGCAGGGCCCGCAGGCGCCTTGCCTTGTCGGGCCAGAAACCATCCAGACTTTCCGGCCAGTGCTGGCCGGGCTGCCGCGGGCAGACCAGTGGCGGGCTTGCAAGCAACCATTCCAGTGCGTGCCAGTAGAAGGAGATTGGGTAAAGCTTGATCCGGGCCATGGAAATTTCTGATTCAAGAGGTATATTCGAAAACATGACCCTAAAGGAAAAACACCATGTTCGAAAGTGATAGCACCCACCATGCAGAGGCAGAAAAGCTGCTGAAGAAGATCTCACCGGAAAATCCAAGAGTGCTGCCGTCCTTTGAACGTGGTGTCTACCCGTACCCCGGCAAGATGAAACGTAAGGAGTACGAGCGCAAGAAGCGGGATTTGCAAACCGAGCTGCTCAAGTTGCAGGCCTGGTTGAAACGCGAAGGTGAACGGGTCGTCATTGCCTTCGAAGGCCGGGACGCCGCTGGAAAGGGTGGCACCATCAAGCGGGTCACCGAACACCTTAACCCACGGATTACCCGGGTCGTGGCGCTGGAAAAACCCACGGAAGTGGAGCGGGGGCAATGGTATTTTCAGCGTTATATTCGCCAGTTGCCCACAGCGGGTGAAATGGTGCTGTTTGACCGTTCCTGGTACAACCGCGCCGGGGTGGAACGGGTGATGGGTTTTTGCACCAATGATGAATACCACGAGTTTCTGCGGGCCACACCGGAACTGGAACGCATGTGGGTCCGTAGCGGCATTCACCTGATCAAGCTCTGGTTTTCCGTCAGCCGGGAAGAACAGCTGCGCCGTTTCAAGGCCCGGCAGACCGACCCGCTGAAATCCTGGAAACTCAGCCCCATCGATGTGCAATCCCTCAATCGCTGGGATCAGTACACCGAGGCCAAGGACGCCATGTTCTTCTACACCGATACCGCCGATGCCCCCTGGACGGTGGTGAAATCCGACTGCAAGAAACGCGCGCGCATCAACACCATGCGCTACCTGCTCAGCCTGTTCGATTACCCGGACAAGAACCCGGAAGTGGCCGGAGCGCCGGATGCGCTGATCGTGGGATCGCCGAAGGAAATGTATCCCTGATCCAGACATTTTGGACAACACCCACAACGGGATTGGCTCCCTGATCCCAGGTCGATCTTCCCGGTGTATGCATTTTGTGCGTCAGTACGCAACTTCCAGTGATCAGCCGCTTCCTTTCTTGCTTTGAAAGTTGCAAAATCGTATGGTGATTGAATCAGCTTGACCACGAGGTATAGCGGTATGCCTTCAGTATTTCTGGAAGGCTGCCATACATACAGATATGTGGTGACCGTGGCTGATCTTCATCAGGGAGTTCTCAAAATGAAATATCCGATTGCAATCCTCACTTTGGTACTGGCTTTACTCAGCCCGTTGTTGCATGCGGCGTCATTCACTTATCAGGGGCAGTTGTCCGATAACAACAGTCTACCAAGCAGCAACTATGATTTTGAATTTCTTTTGTTTGATGCAGTCACCGGTGGCAGCCAGATTGGTACAACTCAGACTGCCGGTGATGTACAAGTTATCGACGGTATCTTCAGCGTGGAACTGGATTTCGGAAATAGCTTCGATGGCAATGACTACTGGCTGGAAGTGCATGTACGCGCAGGGACGAGTACGGGTGGCTATACCCAGTTATTGCCCCGGCAATATCTGAGTTTTGCTCCCAATGCCCAATATGCCATTGCTGCCAGTGATGGCCCTTTCTGGAATCTGGCAGGCAACAGTGGTGCAGGCAATTTTCTCGGTACCACTGACAGTAGCGCACTGGAACTGCGTGTGAACAACCAGCGGGTGGGGTTGATCAAGCATGCTAGTGATTTTTTCTCGGGATCTCATGCACCAAATATTTTACTCGGTTCGAAAAGCAACCAGATTCTATCCCCTGCATATGGTGCTACGATCAGCGGAGGGGGCGGGGACTCGACATCGAATACCTGCGGCAACAACGGTACTCAGCCATGTATCAATACCGTTGCAGGCGTTTTTGCTACGGTTTCTGGTGGTTGGGCTAATTATGCTGCTGGGGATTATGCAACCGTCGGTGGTGGATCTGTAAACACAGCCAGTGGAATATTTACCATGATTGGAGGTGGGTCCAGTAACACGGCCAGTGGGACTTATGCCACTGTCGGTGGAGGGAAGCTGAATACGGCCAGCGCGGCCTATGCCACTGTCGGTGGCGGGAAGCTGAATACGGCCAGCGCGGCCTATGCCACTATCGGTGGCGGGAAGGACAACGCTGCAAGTATATCTTCGGCAACAGTTGGTGGGGGACAAAGTAACACTGCCAGCGATGTGTATGCCACGGTTCCGGGTGGCTATAGCAATCAGGCTGGTGGTTATGCAAGTTTTGCAGCCGGCTTCAAGGCCATCGTCCGCGATGCAACGACTGTGGGTGATACCAATGGAGATGAAGGAACCTTTATCTGGGCCGATTCAACCAATACCAATTTTACATCCACCGGCCCCAACCAGTTTCTGGTGCGGGCCTCCGGCGGTGTGATATTTACCGATAACAGCACGCAGAATAATCCCAACAATTCACAGGTACTGATTGACAGCGCTTCGATGACCTATCCGCTGCGCGTAAGAGTGAATGGCACAACCGCGTTGGCAGTGAACAATCAGCGTAAGGTAGGAGTAGGCACAATCTCTCCGGAAAATGCTTTTCATGTACAAGCCAACACCACCGGTGGGAGCGTGGGCACCCATGTTGCACAGATTGAAAACACCAACACAGGCACGGATGCGGACGGGTTGGCCATTGTGCTGGGCACGACGAGCAACCCTGGTACCACGGACAATTATATTTCTTTCTACAAGTCAGGTGGAGGTACTGCACTGATCGGCCAGATCGAAGGCAACGGTTCGGGTGGAGTCAGTTATAACACCACCGGCGCCGACTTTGCCGAATACCTTCCCACCGAAGAAACCAATCTGCAAGCCGGTGAAGTGGTGGGTTTGCACCAGGGCTGCCTGAGCCGTGACACCCAACATGCCGAACGAGTGCTGGTCATCTCTGGCACGGCGGCCTTTGTGGGCGCGGCACCACCGGAAGACAAAACCCGCGGGTATGCCCTGGCGGCGTTTATGGGCCAGGTGCCGGTGAAGGTGCGTGGTGCGGCCCGCCCCGGTGACTGGCTGGTGGCCTCTGGGAACAATGATGGCTTTGCCGAGGCCCGATCACTGGCAGAACTGCAACCGCAAGAAACTGCCCACCTGATTGGCCGGGCGCTGGAAGCCGGCGAAAACGGCCAGGTCAAGGCGCTGGTTGGCCTGTCGCCACAGGCGCTGCTGGCCGCGCAGCAAGAGGAAAACCAATCGTTGAAGGCCAGGCTGGTTCAGCTGGAAAATACGCAGCAGACCTTGCTGGCCGACCGGGAAGTCCAACAGCAACAACTGGCCCGGTTGCAACAAGCCTTGCAAACCCTGCAGGCCAAGCAGCAGCAACTACTTAGTCTTATGCAGGCAAGCCCCACAGAGGAAGAAATGGCGGAGGCTGCTGCAGAATGAAAAAACTTTTGATGCTTTGGCTACTGGCCAGTGTCACGGCGCTGGCCCAGTCCAGCGGGGGACAGTACACCTTGGACAAGCACACCATCGACAGCGGTGGCGGGACTTCCACCGGCGGCAACTACAGCCTGCAAGGCAGCATCGGACAGCCCGATGCGGGCCGGCTGGAAGGGGGCAGTTATGTCATCGAAGGCGGCTTCTGGGCCAGCGCCAGCGGCCAGATTGCCGATTTGTTGTTTGCCGACAGCTTTGAATAGCTTTTGCCATCTCATGGAGCGCAGATTACATAAAAGCCGAGGCCGGTGGCCCCGGTTTATGTAGCTGGCAAGCGCGTTATTCCACCCCCAGATAGTCCAGGATGCCCTCGGCGGCCCTGCGGCCTTCGTCGATGGCGGTGACGACCAGGTCGGAGCCACGCACCATGTCGCCGCCGGCAAAGACTTTTTCGTGGCTGGTCTGGAACGGGTGTTCACCGGTGATTTTCACCCTGCCGCTGTCGTCGGTGGCAATGCCGACCGTTTCAAACCAGGGTGCCGGGCTGGGGCGGAAGCCGAAGGCGACGATGATGAGGTCGGCCTCGATGATTTCCTCGCTGCCGGGAACCAGTTCCGGCCGGCGGCGGCCGTCGGGGCCGGGCTCTCCCAGGCGGGTATGCACCACTTCCAGGCCGGTGGCGGCTTCCTGGCCTTGCACTTTCACCGGCTGGCGGTTGGTGAGGAATTCCACCCCTTCTTCCTGGGCGTTTTGCACTTCACGGCGTGAGCCGGGCATGTTTTCCAGGTCGCGGCGGTAGACGCACTGCACCGAGGCCGCGCCCAGGCGCACCGAGGTGCGGCAACAGTCCATGGCCGTGTCACCACCGCCCAGCACCACCACTTTCCTGCCCTTGAGCACGGCGGGTGGTTCGGCCCCTTCCAGCTGCAGGCGGGTGGCCTCGATGAGGAAGGGCAGGGCTTCGCGCACGCCTTCCAGATCCTCGCCTTCGAAGCCGCCTTTCACGTAGGTGTAGGTGCCCATGCCGAGGAAGACGGCGTCGTATTCTTCCAGCAGTTGTTCGAAGGGCAGCTGCTTGCCGATTTCGGTGTTGAGGCGGAATTCCACCCCCATTTCCGTGAAGATTTCCCGCCGGCGGCGCATGATGCGCTTTTCCAGCTTGAAGGATGGAATGCCGTAGGTGAGCAGGCCGCCGATTTCGTCGTAGCGGTCGAAGACCACGGGCTTGACGCCGTTGCGCACCAGGATGTCGGCACAGGCCATGCCGGCGGGGCCGGCACCCACGATGGCCACGGTCTTGCCGCTGGGCTTGACCGCGCTGAGGTCAGGCCGCCAGCCCTGTTCGAAGGCGGTGTCGGTGATGTAGCGTTCCACCGCGCCGATGGTGACCGCGCCAAAGCCGTCGTTCAGGGTACAGGCACCCTCGCAGAGGCGGTCTTGCGGGCAGACCCGGCCACAGACTTCAGGCAGGGAGTTGGTCTGGTGTGACAGCTCCGCCGCCTGCACGATCTGGCCTTCCCGCGCCAGTTGCAGCCAGTTGGGAATGAAGTTGTGCACCGGGCACTTCCATTCGCAATAGGGGTTGCCGCAGGCCAGGCAGCGTTCGGCCTGGGTGGCGGCATCGGCCTGTTCGAAGGGGGTGTAGATTTCCCCGCTCTGGTGGATGCGCACCTGCGCGGCCAGCTTGGGTGGATCTTCACGCGGGGTTTCGAGAAAACGAAAGACATTCTTGGGCATGTTGATTCCTCAGGCGGCCTGGCGCATGGATTCCAGCAGGGTTTCGATATCGGCGGCCTTGGGCTTGACCAGCCAGAACAGGCCGACGAAATCACGCCAGTTGTCGAGTATTTCCTGGCCAAAGGCGCTGCCGGCGTGGCGCACATGGTCCTCGATGAGGTGGCGCAGGTGGTGGGCGTGCGCTTCCATGGCCTCGTTGCTGATACGGTGGATTTCGATCAGTTCGTGGTTGTAGCGGTCCACGAACTGCCGTTCGCGGTCCAGCACATAGGCGAAGCCGCCGGTCATGCCGGCACCGAAGTTGATGCCGGTCTTGCCCAGCACCACCACCGTGCCGCCGGTCATGTATTCGCAGCCGTGGTCGCCCACGCCTTCCACCACCGCCAGCGCGCCGGAGTTGCGCACGGCAAAACGCTCTCCGGCCTGGCCGGCGGCAAACAGCTGCCCGCCGGTGGCGCCGTAGAGACAGGTGTTGCCCATGATGGGCGTTTCTTCCGCCACAAAGCGGTGGTTGACCGGCGGGCGCAGCACCAGTCGGCCACCGGCCATGCCCTTGCCCACATAGTCGTTGGCGTCACCTTCCAGCTCCAGCAGCAGGCCGCCGGCATTGAAGGCGCCAAAGCTCTGCCCGGCGTTGCCGCGCAGCCGGACGGTGATGGGGGTATCGGCCATGCCTTGGTCGCCATGTTCACGGGCGATGAAGCCGGATACCCGCGCGCCGATGGAGCGGTTGGTGTTGCGGATCTCGTAGGCAAATTCGCCACCCTGCTTGTTGAGGATGGCCTCGCGCATGTCGGCCACCATCTGCTCGGCCAGTTCACCCTTGTCGAATGGCGGGTTTTTCGGCTCGGTGCAGTAGGGCTGGCCTTCGTGGGGTACCTGGTAGAGCAGCGGGCTCAGGTCCAGCTTGCGCTGCTTCTTCGTTTCACCCGGCAGCACTTCCAGCAGGTCGGTGCGGCCGATGATGTCTTCCAGGCGGCTGAAGCCCAGTTCGGCGAGAATCTCCCGCACTTCCTCGGCCACGAAGCGGAAGTAGTTGATGATCATGTCCGCCTTGCCGATGAAGTGCTGCTTGCGCAGGGTGAGGTTCTGGGTGGCCACGCCGGTGGCGCAGTTGTTCAGGTGGCAGATGCGCAGGTACTTGCAGCCCATGGCCACCATGGGGGCGGTGCCGAAGCCGAAGCTTTCCGCGCCCAGAATGGCGGCCTTGACCACATCCAGGCCGGTTTTCAGCCCGCCATCGGTCTGCAGGCGCACGCGGTTGCGCAGGTTGTTCTGCAGCAGTACCTGGTGGGTTTCCGACAGGCCCAGTTCCCAGGGGGAGCCGGCGTATTTCACCGAGGTCAGCGGGCTGGCGCCGGTGCCGCCGTCATAGCCGGAAATGGTGATGAGGTCGGCATAGGCCTTGGTGACACCGGCGGCGATGGTGCCCACGCCGGGTTCGGAAACCAGCTTGACCGACACCAGCGCGTCGGGGTTGACCTGCTTGAGGTCGAAGATGAGCTGGGCCAGGTCCTCGATGGAGTAGATGTCATGGTGGGGTGGCGGCGAGATCAGGCCCACGCCCGGCACGGCGTAGCGCAGCTCGGCAATGACCTTGTCCACCTTGTGGCCGGGCAGCTGGCCGCCTTCGCCGGGCTTGGCGCCCTGGGCGATCTTGATCTGCAGCACTTCGGCGTGGCTCAGGTACATGGGGGTCACGCCAAAGCGCCCAGAGGCCACCTGGCGAATCTTGGAACGCTTTTCGGTGCCGTAGCGGCTGATGTGTTCGCCGCCTTCGCCGGAGTTGGAGCGCCCGCCGATGCGGTTCATGGCGATGGCCAGGGTTTCGTGGGCTTCCGGCGACAGGGCCCCCAGGCTCATGCCGGCGGTTTCGAAGCGCGGGAGAATGTCCTCCACCGCCTGCACCTGTTCCAGCGGCAGGGGCTTGTCGGCCTTTTTCAGTTGCAGGAGATCGCGCAGCACCATGGGCGGGCGCCGGTTCACATGGTCGGCGAAGACCTGGTACTGCGCCTTCTCGCCGGTGCGTACCGCCAGTTGCAGGGACTGTATCACATCCGGGTTGTAGGCGTGGTATTCGCTGCCGTGGATGTATTTGTAGATGCCGCCCTGGGCCACGGGTTTGCGCGCCACCCAGGCACGCCGGGCCAGGATCTGCTGGTCTTCGTGCAGGTCTTCGAAACCGGCGCCTTCCACCCGGCTGGTGGTGCCGCGGAAGCAGCGTTCGGTCACCTGGTTGTCCAGCCCGACGATTTCAAACAGCTGGGCACCGCGATAACTGGCGATGGTGGAAATGCCCATCTTGGAGAGGATCTTGTACAGCCCCTTGCTGATGCCGCGCCGGTAGCGCTTCATCACCTGCTTGAGCTGCCATTCGTCCAGCTCGCCGTGTTGCTGGCTGAGCTTGTGCAGGGTTTCATAGGCCAGGTAGGGGTAGACCGCCGTGGCGCCGTAGCCGATGAGGCAGGCGAAGTGGTGGGCGTCGCGGGCGGTGGCGGTATCCACCACCAGGTTGGCGTCACAGCGCAGGGAGATCTGCACCAGATGATGGTGGACCGCGCCGGTGGCCAGCAGGGCGTGTACCGGCAGGGTTTCCCGGCTGATGTTGCGGTCGGAGAGCACCAGTATGGTTACCCCTTCGCGCACGGCCTGTTCGGCCTCGGCACAGATGGCCTCGATGGCCGCCTCCAGCGGTTGTTCCGCCGGGCGGTTGAGGTCGATGATGCGGTGGCGGTAGTCCGGGTCTTCCTGGCCCAGCAGGTCCAGGTACTTGCGCTCGGACAGTACCGGTGAGTCGATGACGATGCGCTTGGCCTGTTCCTCGTTGGTTTCAAAGATATTGGCCTCGGCCCCGAAGAGGGTCTCCAGCGACATCACCGTGGCTTCACGGATGGGGTCGATGGGCGGGTTGGTCACCTGGGCAAATTGCTGGCGGAAGTATTCATACAGCGGGCGCACATGGTGGGAGAGCACCGGCAGCGGGGTGTCGTCACCCATGGAGCCGATGGCTTCCTGCCCCAGATTGGCCAGCGGGCAGAGTACCTGCTGCTTCTCTTCCTCGGTGACATTGAACAGCTTTTCGTAGATTTTCAGGCGGTCGGTATCCAGCACTTCGCTGGCCGGCGGGGCTTCGTCCAGGCGGGATTCCAGATAGCGCACGCCTTTTTTCAGCCAGCGCTTGTAGGGGGCGCGGGAGATGAGCTTGCGGTCGATGGCGGCGGAGTTGAGCAGCTCGCCGGTGTGTGTATCCACCGCAAGCATTTCTCCAGGCCCCAGACGGCCCTTGATAACCACCTGGTCCGGGCTGTAATCCCAGACGCCCACTTCCGAGGAAAGCGTGATATGCCGGTCGCCGGTGATGACATAGCGTGCCGGGCGCAGGCCGTTGCGGTCCAGGCAGCAGGCGGCGTAACGGCCATCGGTGAGCACGATGCCGGCGGGGCCGTCCCAGGGGTCCATCTGCAGGGAGTGGTACTCGTAGAAGGCGCGCAGGTCCGGGCTCATGGTATCCACGTTCTGCCAGGCCGGTGGCACCAGCACACGCATGGAAACGAAGATGTCCAGCCCGCCTTCCAGCAGCACTTCCAGCATGTTGTCCAGGCTGGCGGAGTCGGAATCATCGCTGGAGACCAGCGGCATCAGTTCCTGCAAGTCCGGCAGCAGTGGCGAGGACATCTTCATGGAACGGGCCAGTGCCCAGTTGCGGTTGCCCTGAATGGTGTTGATCTCGCCGTTGTGGGCCAGAAAGCGGAAGGGCTGCGCCAGCCGCCATTGCGGCAGGGTGTTGGTGGAAAAGCGCTGGTGGAACACGGCGATGCTGGCTTCCAGATCGCTGTCCTGCAGGTCCAGATAGAAGCGGGTGAGATAGCTTGGCATCACCATGCCCTTGTAGGACAGGGTGTGGGCCGAGAGGGAGCAAACATAAAAGGCGGGGCATTCGCCCTTGAGGGCATTTTCCGCCAGCTTGCGGGCCACGAACAGGCGGCGTTCGAATTTGGCCTTGTCGCCCCGCTGCGGACCGTTGACGAATACCTGCTCGATGCGTGGCAGGGTGGCCAGGGCCATTTCGCCACAGGCGGCGGTGTCGACGGGCACTTCCCGCCAGCCGGCCACGCTCAGGCCCTGGGCTTGCAGTTGTGCTTCCAGGGTCTGGCGGGCCTTTTGCGCCAGCGTTTCATCGCTGTCCAGGAAAATCATGCCCGCGGTCCACAGCCGTTCCAGGCGAAAGCCCAGCCGTTCCGCTTCCTTGCGCAGGAATTTCTTCGGCAGGGAAAGCAGCAGCCCGCAGCCATCGCCGGTCTTGCCGTCGGCGGAAACCGCGCCCCGGTGGGTCATGCGCTCCAGCGCCTGGATGGCGGTTTCCACCAGCCAGTGGCTGGCCACGCCATCCATGTTGGCCATCAGGCCAAAGCCGCAATTGTCCCGTTCGAAGGTGGGCCGGTACAGCCCTGAGGCTGGCTTGCTTGGGTGCTGTTCAGGTTGCTTCATGGTGCAGAGACTTCTGACGAAACGGAATCGTACATTAGCAAAGCGCCATGGAATGGCCTATCCATCCTTTGTAATAGGGGTGGATATCAGGCAAGAGGATACAAAGGGTTACATTCCGAAGGTTTGCATTTTGTGTCGAATGGTTTAGCATTTGCGCAAAATATATACAAAGAGGTATATCGTGCGTACTTGCTTGCCACGGGGATTGACACTGGCCACCGGATTGGCAGCATCGTTTCTTGTTCTGAGTGTTCAGGCGCAAACGCGCCCCTTGTGGGCACCCAAGGCCCCGGAAAAGCCCGAGGCACCGCCCATGCCGGTCACCGAAAAACCGGAACCGGAGTTTGAAATGGATCGGCCGGTTTTCCATCGGCCAGCCACGGATGCGGACATCGAACGGCCCGCAACGCCGCCAGTAGCCACCACCTTGCCGGATGTTACGGCTGGTGATGTGGAAACCCTGGACAGGGAGCCGGCACGCCGTCGTGCCGTGCGTGGCCGGGCCTTGCCCGAACGCAGCAATGCACAGGCTGTGGAGGAACCAGCGGTAAGGACGGTAGAGCCGGAACCGCAGCCGGTTGTTCCAGAACCGGTACCAACTATTGTGGAGGATGCCAAGGATCATGTACCGGTTTCTCAACCGGAAGCGCAGGCCCTTGAAACAGCGTCGGAAGTGCCCGTGCAACAGCGTGAGGAACAAATGGCCATGAATGTTCCACAACCCTCCCCGGCTGAAGCGCCCTCGGCCAAGAATACACTCAGCAAGTTGAAGGTATTGAGCAAGGGTCGCCTGCCGCAAATGCCCAATGCTTTCTACAATGGTACGGAAGGCTGGGTACGCCTGGAGTTTTCTCTGGACAGCAGTGGCAAGCCAGTTGCGATACATGTGCTGGAATCACAACCCAAGCGTGTATTCAACCGTGTGGCCATGAAATACTTGCGAAGCTGGCGGTATCAGGTGGATGGACTATCGGAAGCGGCCTTGAATGAACGGCGCAATGTAAAGGTCGTTTTCAAGCACTAAGTGCGTTTTGCAGGGCTTTCAGCATGGCAGGCATGTGCCTGACAACCAGCGAGAAATGCCCTTCATTCTCCAGCCAGTGTGTCTGCATTTTCCAGCCGTGGTCGAGATAGGCCCGGCTGGCTGCTGGAGGTACGGTACGATCCGCCAGCCCGTGCCACAATGAAACCGGGCAGGTGATGTTCTCCCAGTGATCGGGTTTCAGGTGGGTGTAGATCCACAAATCCCTTGCCGCACCCTTGCCACCCTGCACAAAGGCCTGACGGGTGGATGCCCGGGCCAGCTGCATGAAATCCGGCAGGGCACGCACGGCCTGGTCGGCAGGCGGTGCAACAGCCATGAGTATTCGCAGGGCCAGTGTGGGCCAGTGGTACATCAATGGCCCCAGAAAAAATCGATAAAACCCTTCGGCCCACTGGGGACGGTGCTGACTGAGCCGGATCAGCATCCGTGCAGACCGGGCCATGCCAGCATCCAGATCCGGGTTGCCCAGGTGATGGACCGGTGCAGCCAGCAGCAGCGCCTGTACCTGATCCTTTAGCGTGGCTGCTGTTTCCACTGCGTAGGGCCCGCCACCGGAAAAACCTGCTACAGCAAAGTGTTCATGTCCCAGCGCACGCATCAACAGGCAGGCGGTTTCAGGCCAGTCGGCCAGGGAGCGTACCGGTTGATAGGGGCTGCCCCCGTAACCGGGACGATCCGGAGCAATGATGGATAGCTGCAATGATTTTGCAGCGTGATGGGCCAGCCCGGCTTCCAGACTGCAGGCCGGAAAGCCGTGGCAATAGAGCACGGGGTAGCCTTGTGGGTCGCCCCATTGTCGCCAGCCAAGCTGCTGACCGTTGCCCAGGGTCAGTGTCTGCAGCGGTGGGTAGGGTGGTGACAGGTTCACAGGTCGGACAACAGCTTCTTGCGCCGGAAGACCAGATGCCAGCGGCTACCGCCGGTTTGTGTCCACAGGCGCGCTGCACGAATGCCAGCCAGCAGCAGGCTGCGGATGGCCGCCACGGTACGGGCATTCCGCAGGGCCTGGGGTTGCCCCTGTACCATGATGCGCGGGCTCATGGGTGAGATGTGTTCACTGTAGAGTCGTGCCATGGTCTCCAGGACATCCAGTTGTGTCAGGGGACGCCCGTTTTGAGTGGCCTGAAGTTGTTGCAAGCCGGTTCGCAGGGCTTCACTGCTGGCAGGGCGGTTGTTCAAACGGGCCTGCAGGGCTGTCATGTTACCCAGATAGCCGATCAGGTGCAGCCGCTTCGATTGATCCAGGCATTCTCGTGCCACTTGCCGACCTGTGCCCAGGCAGGCGGGGTTGAAAACGGCACGGGCTTCAGGCGGGTCAAAAACAAACAGGCCTTGCAGTACACAAGCAAGATCAGACTCATGCACAGGCCGACGATAGGCCAGATCATCCACCAGCCCGGCACACTGAAACATGGCCGCCAGTGCCAGTCCACGTTCATTCATGCGGGCATTCTCCGTGGTTGAATCGCCTTTCAATCACACCGCCGCCCAAACAGGTTTCATCCTCATAGAACACCACGGACTGCCCTGGCGTGACGGCCCACTGTGGCTGGTCAAAATAGACGCTACAGCCTTCGTCTTTCAGCGTGACAAGGCAGGGCTGGTCGGCCTGGCGATAGCGGGTCTTGGCTGTACAGCGAAATTCCCTGGCGGGAGCCTGGCCGTTGATCCAGTTAAGCTGGCTGGCTTCCAGCGCCGTGCTGTAGAGCATGGGATGGTCATGGCCCTGGGCCACGATCAGGCGGTTGCCGGGTACATCCTTGTCCACCACGAACCAGGGTTGTTCCGAGCCGCCACGGGTGCCACCGATACCCAGACCCTTGCGCTGGCCCAGGGTGAAATAGATGACGCCGGGGTGTTCTCCGACAAGCTGGCCTTCCGGTGTAACCATTTTGCCCGGCTGTGCGGGAAGGAAGCGGGAAAGAAATTCGCGGAAATTACGCTCGCCGATAAAGCAGATGCCGGTGCTGTCCTTCTTGCCGGCGGTGACCAGCCCGTGGGCCTCGGCCAGTTTTCGTACCTGCGGCTTGGGCAGTTCCCCCACCGGGAACAGGGTGAGACGGAGGGCATCCTGGCCCAGGGCATGAAGAAAATAGCTCTGGTCCTTGTTGCGGTCCTTTCCGCGCAAGAGGTGGTACTGGCCATCGCGTTGTTCCACCCGGGCATAGTGGCCGGTGGCGATGCGTTCCGCGCCCAGGGCCTGTGCGTGTTCCAGAAAGGTCTTGAACTTGATTTCCCGGTTGCAGAGGATGTCCGGGTTGGGCGTGCGGCCGGCGCGGTATTCGGCCAGAAAATGCTCGAAGACCTGATCCCAGTATTCGGCGGAAAAATTACGGGTATGCAGGTGGATGCCCAGCGTGTCGCAAACGGCCTGGGCATCGGCCAGATCTTCAGTGGCGCTGCACTGGCCGTCACGGTCGTCCTCGTCCCAGTTTTTCATGAACAGGCCTTCCACAGGATAGCCTTGTTGTTGCAGCAGCAGGGCGGCCACGGAGGAATCCACGCCACCGGACATGCCAGCCATGACAGCAGGTTTCATGGTTTTTCCGTTGGGTTGAGGTGGGTTACGGTTTCAATAGGCAGGCAGTGGCCCTTCAGGTATTCCTCGACACAGCGACCAATCATGGGAGAGCGCCATTCCTTCCTGCGTTGCCGGATTTCATCTGCGGTCAGCCAGACCGCTTGCACAATGCCATCATCCAGCGGCGCGGCCGCATCAAAGCGGATGGCTTCCACCGCGTAGCTGAATCGCAGAAAGGTTTTGCGGTTGTCCGGATTACGCCATAAATGGATAGGCAACAGGTGTTTGATCGTGCCCGTCCAGCCAGTTTCTTCCATCAGCTCACGCAACACGGCCCGGGCCGGGTCTTCCCCGGGTTCCAGATGGCCGGCGGGCTGGTTGAGCTTGAGTTTGCCGCGTATCAGTTCCTCCACCATGAGGAATTTGCCATCGTCCTCCACCACGGCGGCGACCGTGACATGGGGTTTCCAGACCATCCGGATGCCTTGTGCCAGTTCGAGCCGGTATGGTAGCTCAGAAGCCGGCAGGACGAAAGCGTGTTACTGGCTCAGCGCTTTTTCGGCAGCTGCCGGTGGGTGCCAGGGCAGGGCTGCGCGCCGGTCTTCGGCCAGTGTTTCGGCACGGATGGCCGCCTGTTCGAAAAAGGCCTTGAAGGTGGCCACTTCACTCAGGTGGTCGTCGGCCAACAGGTCCTGGATATGACCGAAGGAGAGGGTCTGGTAGCGCAGGCGGGCGGTTACCCGGTAGGTTTTCGCCTTGCCTACCGGTACCTCGTAGCGCAGTTCATCCGAGCCACCGACAAAATTGTCGTCATTGGCTGCCGCGCCATGCACGGCCACATCGGCGGGCGCGGTGCGCTTGTCGAAGCCAATGGGCAGCAGGCGGTTGTCCTTCAGGTAACGGGCGGCGCGCAGCAGGGTGTGGGTCACCGCGCCGTCGGTATTGCCCATGATAGGTTCGTAGACCTGTACCTGATCGGCAGCGGTAATGGTGTCGTAGTGGGGTTCATAGGTGCTGTTGTCCTGGTCCAGGTCCACGCCGACGATGCTGCCATCTTCGTTGAGGGCACCGCTGTGGAACAGCACTTCTCCGTTGTCGTCTTCCACGATGAATTCCACCCACACCCGGCGGGAAGGATAGCCGGAAGGCAGCTTGTGGCCGGTGCGGTTGAGGATGAGTACATCGGCGCTAAGGGTGCCGTCACGGATTTCCGCGTTCAGAATGCGCAGCTCGGCGGATTGTTGCAGGAAGGCCCGGTTTTCCTGGATGGCCTGGGCCAGATTGTCGGCCGTGGGTGCCAGACTATTGTCCAGCAGAATTTGCTGCATCACCGTGTTGGCACCGTAAAAACTGTGGCGGCGGAAGTCGTTGCGGGTACGGCCCTGCGTGCCGCGGGTGGCGATTTCCACCGCTTCGTTCACCACCGGCATGTGGCAGTCCTGGCAACGCTGGGCCTTGCTGCCACCATCGGCGTAGGCGCTGTGCGCCCATTCGCTGTAGACCATTTGCTCGGGAAACTCGCTTTCCGGGCTGTCACTGGCCGGCTGGCCATTGGCATCCACGAAGGGTGTTTTCAGATCATGGCAGGTGGCGCACATTTCCGAGCTGGTGGTATGCGTACCCAGCCTGGGGGTGAAATTGTCGCGCATGCGCATGGCATTGGTGCTGGGGTCGGCGTACTGGCCATAGCCGGGGCGATCCACCAGATTGCTGTAGGTCTCCACCGTCCATTTACCCGAGACACCTTCCAGTGTGCCCAGGTTGCCATCATCGGCAATCTGGTGACAGAGGGTACAGCTGACTCCCTCTTTTGCGTGGGCATGGTAGGCATTGGCCGGGTCGAGGAAACCGCCGCTGCCAAGGATTTGCACCGGGTCACCGTTTTTCTGGGCCGCGTCATTGGCCATGGGGGCGTGACAGCGGCTGCAGGTGTGGTTGATCTCGTCTGACAGCGCCGGGTTACGGTCCAGTTCCGCGGCTACCTTGGCCTGCCAGTAGGGGTCCACGGTGGCATTGCCCATCATGGAATTGGACCAGGCCTTGGCAATGGAAATGTCCTCGCCGGTGGAGGTACTCAGGCCGTCGTGGCAATCCGCGCAAATACCGGAACCAGAAAAATGGGCATCCTCGAAGGTGCTGTAGGCCTTGTTTTGGGCCATCAAGATTTGACACAGTAGCAATAAAACAAGGGTTGGAAAGGTTTTCGTCATTGGTGGTCGATGGGAAAAAGCTTATCCTCCGATACTGCATGACCGAATGGAAACTACCAACAATGGATAATAATGAATTCTTGTCACACACAATGAGCATGTTGAAGCGATGCACTATGATTTGCCCTTGACAGAAGGGCGTCTGCTGCGCCGCTACAAGCGCTTTTTTGCCGATGTACGCCTTTCCAATAGCCAGGTGGTGGTTGCCCATTGTCCCAATACCGGTGCCATGACCGGTTGCGCGGAGCCGGGCTTTGCCGCCCGCATCAGTCCGGCCAACAACCCGAAACGCAAGCTGCAATGGACGCTGGAACAGACCTGCAACCAGGATGGCACATGGATCGGGGTGCATACCGGCCGGGTCAACGCCCTGGTGCGGGAGGGGCTGCAGGCCGGCCTCTGGCCCGAGTTGCACGACTGGCGGTGGGTGAAAAATGAGCCTCGCCACGGATCGGGCCGTTTCGACCTTTTGCTGGGCCAGGAGCAGGAGGCGGGTGCGCAGATGCTGGTGGAAATCAAGAGCGTGACCTTGGCGGAAGGCGGCATTGGCCTGTTTCCCGATACCCGCAGTGAACGCGCCGCCCGGCATGTACTGGAACTGGCCCGCCTGCAGCGGCAGGGCGAGGTACAGACGGCGCTTGTGTTTTGCGTGCAGCGTTCGGATGTGCGCGAAGTTCGCCCGGCAACCCATCTCGACCCGGACTTTGCCCAGGCCGTCCGGCAGGCACGGCAGGCCGGTGTGCTTCTGCTGGCCGGTGCCTGTGAACTGGGTGCCGATACGGTGAATATGGTACGATCCCTGCCGGTTTCCATGGATATCCCGACATGATTCGCCCCCTGCCTCTATGGATTGGCTGGCGCTATACCCGTGCCAAGCGTCACAACCATTTCATCTCTTTTATTTCACTGGTGTCCATGCTGGGCATCATCCTGGGTGTGGCCGCGCTGATCGTGGTCATTTCGGTAATGAACGGCTTCGAGTCGGAACTGAAGCAGCGCATGCTGGCGATGATCTCCCATGTCACCGTGGAATCTTCCGAAGGCAGTCTGAAAGACTGGCTGTTGTTGGAAGAACAGGTTGCCCGTCATCCGGAAGTACGGGGTGTGGCGCCCTATATCGAGCAACAGACCCTGCTGCGTGGCCAGCAGGTCAAGGGTGTTGTGGTTCGGGGTGTGCTGCCGGAGCAGGAAGGCGAGGTGGATAAGTTGCCCAGCAAGATGGTGCAGGGCAGCCTAGATGCGCTGCGGCCTGGTGAATACGGCATCGTGCTGGGGGTGGAGCTGGCCTGGTCCCTGGCGGTTTCCGTGGGTGACAGCGTTACCCTGTTCGCCCCGCAACTGCGCCAGGGCCCGGCGGGGGTGCTGCCACAGGTGCGCCGTTTCACCGTGGTGGGCCTGTTCGAAGTGGGCATGAACGAATATGACGGCCATCTGGCGGTGATACATTTGCGGGATGCCCAGCGCCTGTTCCGCATGCCGGATCAGGTCAGCGGCCTGCGGCTGAAGCTGGCGGATATGGACCGTGCCTGGCTGGTGGCACGCCAGCTGGCGGAAGGCTTGCCCTGGTACATTCGTGTCAATGACTGGATCAGCAGCCATTCCAACTGGTTCCGTGCGGTACAAACCGAAAAGGTCACCATGTTTATCATTCTTTCACTGATCGTGGCCGTGGCGGCTTTCAATATCATCTCCACCCTGGTGATGGCGGTCACCGACAAGCAGGCCGAGATTGCCATCCTACGTACTCAGGGCATGACCCCGGGGCAAATCATGGGCATTTTCATAGTGCAGGGTAGTATCATCGGCCTCGTAGGCACGCTGGTGGGCCTGGTGCTGGGGGTGGCACTGGCACTAAATGTGGAGCAGGTGGTACATCTGTTGGAGCAGTGGTTACACACGGACCTGATGCCCGATGATCTCTACTACATCACCGACTTGCGTGGTGAAGTGCGTTTGTACGAAGTGCTGACTATTACGGGCTTGTCTTTTGCCGCTACCCTGCTTTCCACGCTCTATCCTTCCTGGCGCGCGGCCCGTACCCGCCCGGTGGAGGCGCTACGCTATGAGTGAAACGGTGTTGCAGGCCCAGGGGCTGGTGCGCTGTTTCCGGGATGCCGACCGGGCGGTGCAGGTGCTCGATGGCGTGGACCTGTCAGTACACCGGGGTGAGAGCTTGGCCATTACCGGGGTTTCCGGTTCTGGCAAGAGCACCCTGCTGCATTTGCTGGGCGGGCTGGACCGCCCGGACCAGGGCCGGGTGCTGCTGGAGGGCCAGCCGCTGAACGAGTTGCCGGAGAAGGCCTTGAGCGCCTTGCGTAACCGTTCGCTGGGTTTTGTCTACCAGTTCCATCACCTGTTGCCGGAGTTTTCCGTACTGGAGAACATTGCCATGCCCTTGCTGATTGGCCGGGTGGCGGTTGCCGAAGCACGGCGGGAGGCGCGGGCACTGGCCGAACGGGTGGGCCTGGGCCACCGGCTGGATCACCGCCCGCACGCCCTTTCCGGAGGAGAGCGGCAACGGGTGGCCATTGCCCGGGCCATGGTTCGCCGGCCGGCCTGCATTCTGGCGGATGAGCCCACCGGCAATCTAGACCGGGAAACGGCCGCCGGGGTGATGGCGCAGTTGCTGGCCCTGAAGCAGGACTACGGCACGGCGCTGGTGGTGGTGACGCACGACCCGGCGCTGGCCCAGGCCATGGAAAGCCGCTATCACATCGAAAACCGCAGGCTGGTACCGGCCTGAGCCCCGGTTCAGCCGGCTGGTTCAGTCTTCCAGCCAGCGTTGCTCCAGGCCGGTGTAGGCATCCACCCGCCGGTCGCGGAAATAGGGCCAGATCTGGCGCACGTTTTCGCTGTGCTGCAAATCCACTTCCACCAGCAAGGTTTCGGCGGCTTCGCCCTGCCGGGCCAGCCATTCGCCCTGAGGGCCGCAGGCAAAGCTGTGACCCCAGAAGCGGATGCCCGCTGACTGGCCGCCGGGGTCGGGTTCATGCCCCACCCGGTTGATGCTCAGCACCGGCAGGCCGTTGGCCACGGCGTGGGCGCGCTGGATGGTCTGCCAGGCTTCCAGCTGGCGGGCCTGTTCTTCCTCGGAGTCCCGTGGGTCCCAGCCAATGGCCGTGGGGTAGATCAGCACTTCCGCCCCACGCAGGGCCATCAGGCGGGCGGCTTCCGGGTACCATTGGTCCCAGCAGACCAGCACGCCCAGGCGGCCCACGCGGGTGTCGATGGGGCAAAAGCCCAGGTCACCGGGGGCAAAGTAGAATTTTTCGTAAAAGCCGGGGTCGTCGGGAATATGCATCTTGCGGTAGCGCCCGGCCAGCGAGCCATCGGCATCCAGCACCACGGCGGTATTGTGGTACAGGCCGGCGGCCCGGCGCTCGAACAGGGAGGCGACGATCACCACTTCCAGCGCTCCGGCCAGCTTGCCCAGCCATGCCGTACTGGGGCCGGGTATGGGCTCGGCCCAGTCGAAACAGGTAGTGTCTTCCACCTGGCAGAAATAGGGTGTGTTGTGCAGCTCCTGCAGGCAGATGAGCCGGGCGCCCTGGCTGGCGGCTGCCCGGATTTCCTCTTCGATCAGCGCCCGATTGGCTTGCAGGTCGGTGGCACAGGCATGGGAGATGAGCGCGGCTTGCAGCATGGCGGTTTCCGGTCGGCTTGGGCGGCTGACAGTATAGCGGCTGGCTGTCAGGCAGGGGAGAGGCGCTCGAAACGCAGGTCCACCCCGGCCGGAATCTGCATGCTGGCACAGTGCAGGCTGCCGTATTGCCAGATCAGTTGCCGGGCCGGTTGTGGCAGTACCTGCCGTTGGGGAAAGGCGCGGGCGATCACCGCCAGCGCGGCATCATCGGCCGGGACGCCATAGGCGGGTACCAGCACGGCATCATTGACGATGAGGAAATTGGCATAGCTGGCGGGCAGTGGCTGGCCATCATCCACGATTTCCGGCAGGGGTGGCAGGCGGTGCAGGGGGCCAGGCCAGGCTTGCAGTTGTGCCTCCAGTTTGCGGCTATCGTTCTCGCTGGCCGGGGGTTGCCAGACGATGCCGCCATCCTCGCTGAAGCGGGCCAGGGTGTCGATGTGGCCGTCGGTGTCATCACCGGGCAGGGGCGGGCAATCCAGCCAGAACAGCTGTTCCAGCCCCAGCGCCTGCTTCAGCATGGATTCCGGGCTATCCGCTGTCTGGTCGCGGCAGGAAAAACTGTGGCGGGAGGCCATCAGCCACCGGCCATTGCTTTCCAGATTGCCCCCTTCGCCGGTCAGTTCGCTGAAGTGAAAGGGGGTGTCGCCAAAGAGGCCGCTGGCCTGCAGCTGCCGGCAGAGCGCATTGTTGGCCTCGGCGGGGTATTTGCCGCCCCAGCCGTCAAAGCGCAGGCTGAGCAGACGGAAATGCTGCCCGTCGGAAAGGCTCAGCGGGCCGAAATCACGAATCCAGGTGTCGGTGAAGGGCAGTTCCAGGGTGTAGACCCCGTGGTTGCTGGCTGGCTGGCCATCCAGTGCCTGCCGCAGGCTGGATAGACCATCGGGGCCATCGACCAGGACGATGACCGGCTGATAACGGGCAATAGCCTGGATGAAGCCGATGTATTCCGCGCGTATGGCCTGCAGCCTGGGGGCCCAGTCGGTACCCCCATGGGGCCAGCAGAGCAGCGTGGCCGCCTGGGGCGTCCATTCCGGCAGCAGTTTCAGCCCCACGGCTGTCAGGGGGCGGGTTCGGGTTCTGCGGTGAGAATTTCAGCCGCCTGTTGCTTCACCACGCTGTGAATGACCTTGTCGCCTTCAAAATAGACGGTAAAGACTTCGTATTCCCAGCGGGTGATGGGTGGCTCGCCCACCGGCTCTTCCATCTTTTCCGGTTCGCCCCACTGGGCACGGACTTCATCCATGCTCTGACCCAGTTGCGGGCGGGTGATTTCCGCTGTTTTTTCCACATGTTCGATCAGCAGTTCATCCGCCAGGGCGGGAGCGGACCCGAGCACGCCAGCCAGCAGAAGGGTCGAGAGAAAGTTTCTGTTCATGTTGTTGGCTCCTTACTTCCTGTTCCTGCGCACGGGAACCTGCGAGTTGGAAAACTGCCTAACCGGTCAACAAGTTGCAAAAGGCAGCAAGCTATACTGAAGCCCATACCCACAAGGGTTTCCGTGCAATCAAACCACAGGCAGTATAATAGCTCAGAAACCTTGTAATCAGTGAACCAAGACCCATGTCTGAACAGAACAGACCTGAAAATCCGGATACCGGCGTTGCCGTACAGGAGAGCCGGCCCGAGCTGAAACAGCCCCCCATGTACAAGGTGGTGCTGCTCAATGATGACTACACGCCCATGGATTTCGTGGTGGAGGTGCTGATGCGCTTTTTTGGCCTCAATCATGACAAGGCCACCCAGATCATGCTGCATGTGCATACCCGGGGCAAGGGCATCTGTGGCGTGTACACCCGCGAGATTGCGGAAACCAAGGTCAAGCAGGTCAACGATTATTCACGCAGCCATGAACACCCCCTGTTGTGTTCCATGGAGGAGGTCTGAACCATGTTCAGCAAGGATCTGGAAAAAACCATCAGCGGCATGTACCAGCGGGCCCGCCGCAACCGGCACGAATACCTGACGGTGGAACACCTGTTACTGGCCTTGCTGGACAACGAATCCGCCCAGGAAGTACTGATTGCCTGCAAGGCGGATCTGGAGAAACTGCGCAAGGATCTGGAAGAAATCATCGACCAGACCGTGCCGGTGTTGCCAGTGGGCGACACCCGTGATGT
This sequence comes from Lysobacterales bacterium, assembly GCA_026993285.1. Lineage (GTDB taxonomy): Bacteria > Pseudomonadota > Gammaproteobacteria > Xanthomonadales > S139-57 > S139-57. The sequence goes on from JALWTZ010000424.1 coordinate 31,000, forward strand.
GCAGCCCACGCTGGGTTTTCAGCGAGTGCTGCAGCGGGCGGTGTTTCATGTGCAGTCCGCCGGCAAGGAGGAAGTGCTGGGTGAGAACCTGGTGGTGGCCATTTTTGGCGAGAAGGATTCCCACGCGGTCTATCTGTTGCATGAGCAGGGCATCAACCGGCTGGATGTGGTCAACTATATCGCTCACGGTCGGGATACCCAGGAAACACCGGAGTTGCCGCCCGGCCAGGATGAGGATGGCAAGGAGGACAAGTCGGCCCTGGCCCGCTTTACCATCAACCTCAATACACAGGCTGAACAGGGCAAGATCGACCCGCTGATTGGCCGTCAGCGGGAAATCGAGCGCACCATTCAGGTACTCTGCCGCCGGCGCAAGAACAACCCGCTGTTCGTGGGCGAGGCTGGCGTGGGCAAGACCGCCCTGGCCGAGGGCCTGGCCCGCCGCATCGTGGAAGAGGATGTGCCGGAAGTGCTGCGTGACGCGGTGATCTACAGCCTGGACATGGGCGCGCTGCTGGCGGGTACCAAGTACCGGGGGGATTTCGAAAACCGCCTCAAGGCCGTGGTACGCGAACTGGAACAGCAGGAACACGCCATCCTGTTTATCGACGAAATTCATACCATTATCGGTGCCGGCGCCACCACCGGCGGGGTGATGGACGCGGCCAACCTGATCAAGCCGGTGCTGGCCAATGGCGAGCTGCGTTGCATGGGTTCCACCACCTTCCAGGAATTCCGTGGCGTGTTTGAGAAAGACCGCGCCCTGGCACGCCGTTTCCAGAAAATCGATGTGATGGAGCCATCCGCCGCCGAAACGCTGGAGATCCTCAAGGGCTTGCGCAACCGCTACGAGGAGCATCATCAGGTGCGTTACGGCGACGATGCCCTGGAAGCCGCGGTCAATCTCTCCGAGCGCTATCTCAGTGACCGGCACCTGCCGGACAAGGCCATCGACGTGTTGGATGAGGCCGGCGCCCGTCTGCGCCTGCTGCCGGAAGAACAGCGGCGCGAGCGGGTGGAAGTGGAGGATGTGGAAGCGGTGGTGGCCACCATGGCCCGCATTCCGCCCCGCCAGGTCAGCCGCGATGACAAGGAACAGCTGCGCAACCTGGACCGCAACCTGAAAATGGTGGTCTACGGCCAGGACGAGGCCATCGAAACCCTGGCCACTGCCATCAAGCTGTCCCGCTCCGGCCTGGCGCATCCGGACAAGCCCATCGGTTCCTTCCTGTTCGCCGGGCCTACCGGTGTGGGCAAGACGGAAGTCACCCGCCAGCTGGCCAAGCAACTGGGCATCGAGCTGATTCGCTTTGACATGTCCGAATACATGGAACGCCATACGGTCTCGCGCCTGGTGGGTGCGCCGCCGGGCTATGTAGGCTTCGACCAGGGTGGGTTGTTGACCGAGGCGGTCACCGCCAACCCCCATGCGGTGGTGCTGCTGGACGAAATCGAGAAGGCCCACCCGGATGTGTTCAACCTGCTGTTGCAGGTGATGGACCGGGGCAAGCTCACCGACACCAATGGCCGCGAGGCGGATTTCCGCAATGTGATACTGGTGATGACCACCAACGCCGGCGCGGCGGATCTGAGCCGGCGCAGCATCGGTTTTTCCGAGCAGGACCGCAGTACCGACGCCATGGAAGCGATCCGCCGGACCTTCACCCCGGAATTCCGCAACCGACTGGATGGCATCATCCAGTTCAGCGCGCTGGACATGGAGGTGATTCTCAAGGTGGTGGACAAGTTCCTGCTGGAACTGGAAGCCCAGCTGGAAGAAAAGCAGGTCAGCCTCTCGGTGGATGAGCCGGCCCGCCGCTGGCTGGCCGAGCACGGCTTCGACGAGCAGATGGGCGCCCGCCCCATGCAGCGGGTGATTCAGGAAGAAATCAAGCGCCCGCTGGCCGACGAACTGCTGTTCGGCAAACTCAGCCAGGGTGGTGAAGTGGAAGTCAGCCTGAAGGATGGCAAGCTCCACCTGCAGTGCAAGCCCGCCCAGCTGCTGTTGCCGGCGGAGGTGGATTGAAGCGGAACGGCCGCTGAAGCCCGGCTGTCTTCAGGTAAAGCCGGCGGGCGTTCCATGCCCGCCCCTGAGGCTTACTCCATGCTGTCTCGGAAAACGGGTATCCGCATCCAGATGGGGGAGGACCAGGCCCGTTCCTGAATGATTTTCTTGCTCTTGGTGCAGAAACAGGCGGCCATGTCTTTTTCCGTCTGGGTCAGGGCGGAGGCGCTAACCGCGGGTGTGTCGCAGGGGTCCAGCCCCGCGTTGACAAAGGTGCTGCGGGTAATGCCGGGATTGGCCTGTTGCTGGGTTCTGCAGTAATCCACCGTCTTGTCGTTGGCGTTGCAGCAGCAGGCGGCACCCTTTTTCTGCGTGTCTGTCAGGTTGTTGCTGTCTTCAACCGTGGCCGCATCGCAGGGGTTGATGCCATTGGCGCTGAATATACTGCAATTCAGAGCGGCGAAATCCGCATTGCACTGCAACTGGCTCCAGCGGCAGGTGGGTTTTTCCAGCACGCGCACATAGTAGAACACCGATTCCACGGCATTGTTGGGGTCCGAGGCGGTGTTGTTGTAATCCGGGTCAGACCAGACTGTACACAGTTCGTCGTTCCCCGAGCTGGTGATCAGAGGGCAGGTACTCAGGTCATAGCTGGTGACGCTGTCAGCACAGACGCCATTGGTGGGGGAGCTGCCATCCGAGCAGATATCGTAGACTTTTTCATGGATGGTACCGTCAGGTGCCCGCCAGCCCTTGATGATCTGGATCCTGTCCAGATCCACGGTTTGAGAGGGGGCGCTGACATCCTGCTTGGCGTAAACGGCAATGCGTGGCACGGTATCAAAGGGAATTTCCACGGCCTGGCCCATGGGCACGCCCAGGGTAAAACCGTCGGTTAAATTGACCGTGGTACCCAGGTTCTGGCAAAAATCATTGGGGAATTCCGGGTCGGCGAACATGGCCAGGGTAATGCGCTTGCCACTGGTGGCGTAGGTGGTGCGGGCCTTGAGTGCATCGAAAATATCATCCCGGGTGTTGGCAGCGGCCCAGACCGCGGTCAGGCCGCCGGGGTTGTAGGGTTGAAAACTTTCCACTCCTGGCTTGGTGCCGTTCTGATCCAGCCGTTCCCAGCTTTCGTCATCGGCAGCTGCATGGTGACCGTGGTAGTTGTCTTCCAGGGTAAAACCCGGGGCGCTGATGTGGGTGTCCAGCGCGCCGACAAAGCCCATGGCAAAGGGGTTGACACCGATGTCACCTTCAACTTTCAAGCCATCTTCCAGGGCGTTGCGTACATAATCCCGCGCCCAGACACAATCGCTGGCGGCGGTATCCACCCCTTCGGTACACAGGGGAACACATTCATCACTGTTGGTGCCATCACAGACGGGGCGTTGTTCCAGCTTCTCGAAATTGCATTGCTCATCCGTATTGCCCGCACCGGTATTGCATTCCGAATCCCCCTTGGTCTGCACAATTTCCACCAGTGGCTCGTTTTGTACTCGCGTATTGGCCCACTCCAACTGGCTCAGGCCACTGGAGCTGGAAGGCTGACTTTTGAAGGCTTCGCCATTGCTCAGGTTGGGGTTGTGTGGAATGGCTAGAAACTCGCAAGTACCGGTGCAATCGATGGCCAGCCGGTTCCACAGGCCTTCTGGGGTTTGTTCCTCGAAATAGGTGACAGGCAGTGCCGGAACGGTGGTATTCCGGAAAATGATGTTGCGATGCATCATGTTGTTGTCCGGCATGGCGGTCCATTCGTAGGCGATAAAAGTAGTGAAATTGCCAGGGTCGTTGTAGGCGTTGACCTTTTGCTGGATATGAGTCCAGACGGTATCGGCATCCGCGTTGCAGAAGCTGTTGTTGCTGCCACAAATGCTGCTGTTGCGGGTGGGAACGTTGTTGGGATCGGTTTCGGGGTTTTTTTGCAGTTCATCGCCCCAGGTTCCCAGTGCCAGTACATTGGTTAGCGTGCCGGATTCACTCTTGAATGTTTTGCAATCTGTGGCGTAATAACCTGTGTCATCGTTGGGATTGAGAGGCGTTCCATTTTTGTCTCCATCGATACCACTGCCCAGTATGTCGGTACATACTTCCACCTCACCCAGATAATCGGCATGGTCGGTGATGGCCACAAAGTCCAGGGGCGCGAGCAGGGAAACATCAGTGGTCAGGAGGTTGCCACTTGAATCCTCGCCGTTGGAAATGGTCAATGTGCCGCCTCGGGCAAAACTCAGTGCCTGATCATAATCGTTGGAGCGGTTACCCAGGGAATAGGCATCAAAGGACAGGCGTGTATGCACATGCAGGTCACCGAACAGGGGATAGGCCAGGTATTGTGTTGCACGGTTCTGTTTCCCGGCGGTTTCCGTGGATTCGGCTGCTGGCTGCTTCTGGCCGGTGTTTTCCCCGGGTGTGGCCTGAACAGGCAGGGAACACAGGCTGGCAAGCAGCAGGGCGAGGGCAGGTGGCAGTTTTTTCATGACGATACCTCTCAGACGATTTGCAGCACGCGGGAAATGAACATCATCCCGGCCAGGCTACCCATGCCGTAGGGCAGCCAGCGGTTCCGCAATTGCAGGCGGTGGCGCTGGACCCATGCCGCGCGTGCCAGGATGAGAATCAACAGAACAAAGAATACCTGGCCGGTTTCCACGCCCAGGTTGAACAACAGCAGCGCCACGGGAATATCCCCGGGCGGCAGACCGTGTTCGCTGAGCGCGCCGGCAAAGCCCAGCCCATGCACCAGGCCGAACAGGCCGGCGGCCAGCCAGGGTTTTTGCATGATCAGGCTGTCCGGGTTGTGGATCAGCAGTTCGCGCCCGACCATCAGCAGGCTGAGGGCGATGGCGGCCTCGGTGGGCGCGCTGGGCACATGGACCCACCCCAGAACGGCGGCTGTCAGTGTAATACTGTGTGCCACGGTGAAGGCGGTGATGGTCAGCAACAGGGTGCGCAGGCTGGAAACCAGTGCCAGCAGGCCCAGTACAAAAAGCAGATGGTCGATGCCGGTGAGAA
>JALWTZ010000425.1 GCA_026993285.1 Lysobacterales bacterium
TCGACAATGCGGTGGAAGCCCACCTGCTGGCCTGGGACTGTCTGCGAAACAAACCTTCCGCCTGTGCCGGCAAGGCCTATTTCATCTCCCAGGACGACCCGCGACCGCAAGCGGAAATCATCAACAGCCTGCTGGCCACCCAGGGCGTGCCGCCGGTGGAACGGTCATTGCCCCTGCCTGTGGCCCGCGTACTGGGGCATGCCATGGAACTGGCCTGGGCCCTGCTGCCCCTGCCGGGCGAGCCACCACTGACCCCGTTTCTGGTGGAGCAGCTCTCCTCGGCGCACTGGTATGACATCAGCGCCGCCAAAAACGATTTTGGCTATCAGCCCCGGATCAGTATTGAAGAGGGCCTGTCCCGCCTGCGTCACGCCTGAGGTTTTTCCGGCTCGGGAATGCAGCGCAGGATGCCGTGGCGCAAGGACTGGCTCAAGGCCAGCTTGCTTTTTTCCAGCACCTCGGTCAACCGCTCATCAAACTCCAGGGCGTTGTCCGCATTGGGCCAGACCACCCCTTCCCGGCGCAGGGTGGCGATAAAGGTGCGAAACAGACTGCGTTCGAAATATTCCGGGGCGGAGAACTCCTGCACCAGCGCGATCTTGCGTGCCGTCTCCTGGCTCAGCCGTTCCAGTTCACTGGTACTCAAACAACCACTGCCATGGCGCACCAAGACGGAAATCACCAGAAAATACCGTTCCAGCGTGCGCACCAGGTTCTGACTCAAAGTGGCCATGAACACGGCCTTGAACTGGCCGGCTTCCGCCCGCTCCAGCTGGCCATCACCCTTGCGGGCCAACAAACCTTCCTCCACAAAGGTTTCCACGGTTTGCTGCAGCAGGGTGGCAAAGACATCCACCGTCCAGGGTAGAAAATATTCCTCTGCCAGATAAGGATAGACACGCCGACCCAGCGTGATGATTTCTTCAGCCATGAAACGGCGGTTATGAACAAAAAACCCGGCTACCCAGGCCGGTAACACAAAGGCATGCAAGGTGTTGTTACTGAAATAACTCAGCAACAGGGCCTGCTGTGGTGGTGTACTGACCACATCCCCCAGCGGGTGTGGCTGCCTTTGGATGAAACCCAGCCGCTGACAAAGTTCCAGCATGTCGGGTACCGGCATTTCGGTACAGAGAATACCGGCCTGCCCCGGTGTCTTCAGCAGCAGGCGCCGGCTCCAGTACAGGCTTTCCTGCATTTCCGCCTCGTCCATGGTTTGCTTCGGGGTGGACAGCAGCGTCTGTGCCACCAGATTAACCGGATTGACATGGGCGGTGGCATTGATGTGCTCCATGATGCGGCGGGCCAGTTCATCCACGGTGGCTACCACCCAGTCCGGGCGTTCGTCGGCTGCCGGCGCCTGATCCCGCCAGCCCGGTTCATGCTTGTCCAGCAGGCGATCCAGGGCGATGGGATCACCAAAACTGACATGCACCTGGCCGAAATAATCCTTGACCACCCGCCAGGTTTTCAGCAGCGAGAGCAAGCTTTCCTTGGTCTTGGCCGCGCCGGAAAGCTCTCGAATATAGCTGTTGCCCTCGGCCAGCTTCTCGTAACCGATGTAGACCGGCTGGAACACCAGTGGCTTGTCGTGCTCGCGCAAATAGCTGCGCACCGTCATCGACAGCATGCCGGCCTTGGGCTGAAGCAACTTGCCGGTACGGCTGCGCGTGCCTTCGACAAAATACTCCATGGCCACGCCGCGGCGCAGAATTTCGGCCACATACTGGTGGAACACCGCCGAGTACAGCCGGTTGTTGCGGAAACTGCGGCGTATGTAGAACGCCCCGCCCTTGCGCAGGAAAATGCCGATAATCGGCAGGTTGAGATTGATGCCGGCGGCAATGTGCGGTGGTACCAGGCCCTGGCGAAAGAGGATGTAGGACATCAACAAATAGTCGAAATGACTGCGGTGACAGGGCACATAGACCAGATTGTGTTCATGGGCCAGGCCGTGCAGCCGTTCCGCATGATGGACATCGATACCATCGTAGACCCGGTTCCAGAACCACGTCAGCAACCGCTCGCCCAGGCGGACCATGGTGTAGGAATAGTCCGCTGCAATTTCCAGGGCATAGTTGCGCGCTTCCTTGCGTGCCTTGTCCACGGAAATGCCCCGTTTCTCGGCTCGCGCCTGAATGGCGGCCTGCACCATGGGGCTATCCAGCAGGGTGTTGACCAGGGTACGGCGGTGGGAAAGGTCCGGGCCGATGGCCGCCTCACGCATGTTGCGCAGGCGCTGGCGCAGCAGCACCGTGGCCTTGCGCCGGCTGCGCTGACCCACCTCTTCCTGCAGTGCCTTCAGCGACAGGGGCTGGCCGAACTGCACCTGTGTTTGCCGACCATGCACCAGCAGGCTGAACAAGCGGCGAATGGGTCCGCCGATGGCCCAGTCTTCCGAAAACAGCACCTGCCACCACTTCCAGTCCCGTTCAGGCGCACGACCCACCAGGATGCTCACCGGCAGCAGCAACACATCCTCCCCCGTACTCGCGACCTGCCTGTCCAGCGCTTCCAGGGTCTTGGAAAGCTGGTGTGGGCTGGGCCGGCGAATCATCCAGCCACGGGACTGGCGCAAGGCAAAAAAACGCTTCTCCGGCAGTTGGCTGGCCATTTCCGGTGGCCAGGGGTCAAACGGGCCTGGCAAACCCATGCGTGCACAGGCCTCCATCAACACATGGCGCATGCTCAGGCCATCCCGCTCCAGCACATAGCAGACAGCCTTGCCTTCAGGCAGTGCCAATGCGACCGGGTCCTCCGGAATGATCTGGATGGAAACCAGTTTGCGCAACAGGCGGGAAACCAGCCGCTGACGCCAGGAAGGTCTGTTCATGCCAAGCCTTGCGATTCGCCTTGAAGCGAGGCAATGTACTGGGCAGACCGCACAAAGGCAAGTACCATGCCCCATCCGGACCAACCGCTTAAAGCCATGCAAGCCTGGGTGGAAACCTGGGTGATTGGCCAGAACCTCTGCCCCTTTGCCCGCCCGTCAGTGGAAAAGGGCGGCCTCTGCCTGCGTTTGTCCAGCGGTGCCGATGCCGAAACACGCCTGCTGGAACTGATGCAACTGATTCGGGACATGAACAACCGGCCGGAGAAGGAATCCGCCCTGCTGATCCTGCCGCAACTGACGGATTTCGATGTTTTTCTCGACGAGCTGGCGCTGGCCGAAGCCTTGCTGGAAGCCGAAAACCTGAGTGACTACTGGCAACTGGCCAGCTTCCACCCCGACTACCTCTTTGAAGGTGAAGCCGTTGACGATGCCAGCCACTACACCAACCGCGCACCCTACCCGGCCTGGCACCTGCTGAGGGAGGCGGTCATGTCACAAGCCACGGCAGGCATTCAGGATCCACTGGCCATTCCGGAACGCAACATGCGCCGCATGCGCACACTGGGGGTTGATAAAATCCGGCAAATACTGGCAGAACTGCAGGTTCGCCCCAAGCCATGATCAACAGGGCAGACCTGTTTCCGTACCGGCCGGAAACAAGGCCTGATCGAACTGTCGGAACAGGGCATCCCGACTGACCATGCCACGAACCTCCCACTGGCGATTGATCCTCAAGCGGGGCAAGGTTCGTGCTTCGTCATTCGGCACCCAGGACTGCCGCTGGCTCTCAAGAATGCGCGCAATGCGCGCATCCTCTTTCGCCATGCGAATGCTTTCATCATCCATACCCAGGCACAGGGCCAGCGACCGCAATACCTCCCAGCGACTGATGTCCATATTCTCCTGAAACAGGGCCTGATAGATCATTTCACCCAGGGCATGCTGCAAGCCCTGCTCCTGCGCCACCAGCATCAAGCGCCAGGCCGCACCGGGATGCGGCAGATGCCCCAAGGTCAGCAGATTCAGGCTCAGATCCTCGCGCAAGGCAGAAAGTTGCAACTGGTTGAACACCTGCTGCGGGTTGTCGTATTCCTTGAAGTGCCTGCGTATCCAGTCACTGAACGGTGCGCCCGCTGGTGGCAAATCCGGGAACAGCGGCTGCCAGGTCCACAGTACCTGTACCGGTGCATAGAGTGAACCCAGTACCTGGTCCAGCCGCCGCTTGAACACATAGCACCAGGGGCAGATCAGGTCGGTATGGAACTCCAGCTCCAGCGTACGCGGCTCTTCCCGTGGTATCGGGCGCTCCAGAACCGTTGTACGCGTCCCACGCGCCCCGAGCGTCGAAAAAGGTGATGAATCTTTCATGCCCGGGTTAACGGCCATAACACTGAAGACTTGAGCCATAGCCCGCATTTGGCCCACATGCATTTCTGCGCTAGAATGGGCTAGGGTGTATGCCCATAAAAAAACAATACCAACCAATCGGAGTAACAACAGATGCGTGCAAAACGGTGGTTTTTCGCCGTGCTGCTGGCCCTGCCCCTGTCCTTGCAGGCGGCACCGATGGGCTATGCCATCAACTCCGATGCCGCCGATAACGCGGACAACCTGCTGCAAATCGATCTGGCCACCGGTGAGTATACGGTCATCGGCAAGTTGCAAGTCCCCTTTGTGGACACCGAAGGGCTGGCACTGGCCGAGGACCAGACCCTCTACGCAGTAGATGACAACACCGATACCCTGCTCACCCTGAGTACCAGTACCGGCATTGCCCAACCCGTCAATGGAGAGCAGGGCAACCTGGGCATCACCACTCCATCCGGCGACTATGGCCTGACCTTTACCTGCGGCGGGCAACTGGTCATGAGCTCCGACCAGACCCGTCTGGCCTACCGTATTGATCTGTCCAACGGGCGAGCAACCCAGCGTAGCCTGAGTATTGACAGCGGGCTGACCGCACTGGCCACCTGGGGTGAACAAATCTACGGCGTGGGCGTGGATGGAGATGAGAACCTCTACCTTCTCGACCCGGACACCGGCAACCTCAAGCGTATCGGCGCACTGGGCACGCCCACATTCAACGATGCCGGCATGGCCTTCGATACGGACGGCCAGCTCTGGCTGGTGACTGATGGCACCGTTACCAGCAACAACCAGGTCCAGTACGGACCCAGCAAGATCTACAAGGTCGATACCCAAACCGGCCAGGCCACATTCGTGGCCGACACGATTGGTGGTGTCGAATCTTTGGCCATTGCTGCAGCCACGGGCTGTGATCGCGCCCCTGGAGCTACGCCTGTACCCACCCTGACCTTACTGAACAAAATTCTTCTTTCCCTGCTGCTAGCCTTGTTGGCCGTGGGCTTTCTGCCCCGCAAAACCAACTGAAACCGGAGTTTGAACCATGCGCAAAACCATTTGGGTACTGAGTGCCCTGCTATTCGGCTTGCTGCTGCAACTGCCGGCCTGGGCACAGGGTAAATATCTGAGCAAGACCGAAGACGCCATCGAGATTCTCAACCAGTTGACGGAAATCCCCGAAGACGGCATTCCGGAAAAACTGCTGCAGTCGGCAGAAGGCATTGCCGTCATCCCCGATGTCGTCAAGGCCGGGCTGGTCTTTGGCGGGCGCTTCGGCAAGGGCCTGCTTTCGGTACGTCGCGAAGATGGTAGTTGGAGTCACCCCATCTTCATCACCCTGGCCGGTGGCAGTATCGGTTTTCAGGCCGGCGTGCAATCCACCGATGTGATTCTGGTATTCAAGACACGCCGCAGCATTGAGGGCATCGTCAAGGGTAAATTCACCCTGGGCGCTGATGCCGCCGTCGCCGCAGGGCCGGTCGGGCGCAACGCGCAAGCCGCCACCGATGCCCAACTGAAAGCGGAAATCTACTCCTATTCCCGTTCTCGCGGCCTGTTTGCCGGCCTGTCCATCGACGGGTCAGTGCTGCAGGTCGATTACGATGCCATCGAGGCCGTCTACGGCGATGGCGTTACCCCAAGAAGGGTATTCAAGGGCAAAGTACGCAACAAGCCGGGTATTATCACCGACTTTCGTGATACGCTCGAAGAACTCACCGCCAAGACGGAGAAATAACCATGGGCATCAGTGTGACGCAACTGTTAATTGTACTGGCCATCGTTGCCTTGCTGTTTGGCACCAAGCGCCTGCGCAATATCGGTACGGATCTGGGTGCGGCCATCAAAGGCTTCAAAAAAGGCATGCAGGAAGAGGATGGCGAACTACCCAAGCTGGAACAGGAAGAAACCACCAAGGAAACCCTGCAGGAAAAACAGCAGGAAAAACAGGATTGAACCGTGTTCGACATCGGTTTTTCCGAAATCGCCCTGCTGTTGATCATCGGCCTGCTGGTGCTCGGCCCGGAACGCCTGCCCAGGGTTGCACGTACCCTGGGTCTGTATGTGCGCAAGGCACGGCAGAGCTGGTATGCCGTCAAATCGGAAATCGATCGTGAACTGGCTGCGGAAGAGGTCAAGAAAACCCTGCTCGACCCCGCCAGCCTGCAACAACCGCTGAAAGAACTGCAAGACGAATTGCAACGGCCTATTGATGCCCCGTCCCGGCACGACCCTGACCAGCAGCCATGAGTGAACCCCAAGCCGAAGAAGGCCAGAGCTTTATTTCGCATCTGGTGGAATTGCGCAGCCGTCTGTTGCGCGCAGTGGTGGCCGTGCTATTGCTGAGTATTGGATTGCTGCCGTTCTCAGACCAGCTCTACCACTTCATCTCCGAACCACTGCTGCGTTTTCTGCCCGAAGGCAGCGGCATGATCGCCATCGATGTGGCCGCCCCCTTTTTCACCCCCATCAAGCTGACCGTGCTCACCGGCCTGTTTCTGGCCATGCCGGTTGTCATCTACCAGCTATGGGCCTTCGTGGCACCTGGCCTGTACAAGCATGAAAAGCGGCTGGCCGTGCCCTTGCTGATTTCTGCAGTCATCCTGTTCTACCTCGGCGTGGCTTTCGCCTATTTCGTGGTCTTTCCCCTGGCCTTTGCCTTCTTTGTCGGCACGACGCCCGAGGGCGTGGCCATGATGACCGACATCAGCCGTTATCTCGATTTTGTCCTGCTGCTGTTTTTTGCCTTCGGCATGGCCTTCGAAGTGCCCATCGCCACCATCTTGCTGGTGGCCACCGGTATCACGGACGCCGAAACACTGGCTGGAAAACGGGCCTATGTGATCGTGGCCGCCTTTGCCATCGGCATGGTACTGACCCCACCAGATGCTATCTCCCAAACCCTGCTGGCCGTACCCATGTGGCTGCTGTTCGAACTGGGCATCGTGTTTTCCCGCCTGCTGATCCGCAAGCCGGTGGATTCGGATGCAGAAATGGAATGAATCATGCGGATTCTCCTGCTGCAAACCGGCTCCACGCTGGAAGAAATCCAGCAAGGCCCGGGTGACTTCGACCGGCTGTTCGCCCGCCATCTGTTGCCCGGACAGACACTCACCCGGGTCAATGTCCAGCAACAGCCACCACCGGAACCGCTCGGTTATGGCGCCGTTCTCATCTCCGGTTCCCCGGCCATGGTGACCGATGATGCGCCCTGGTCATTGGCTGTGGAACAATGGATTCGGCAATATGCCGATACCCGTCCCCTGCTGGGTGTTTGCTATGGCCACCAGCTGATTGCCCGCGCCTTGGGGGGCGTGGTGGACAACAACCCCAATGGGCGGCAAATCGGTACCCGACAAGTGGAGCGGACCGAAGCGCAGGATCCGATGTTTTCCGGCCTGCCGGAAAAGTTTCCGGCCCAGACCACCCATGTGCAATCAGTGCTGAAACTACCCGCCGGTGCCTGCCTGCTGGCCCGCACCGAACTGGACCCCCACCACGCCTTCCGCTGGGGGCAACAAACCTGGGGCGTACAGTTCCATCCCGAATTCGACGAAGCCATCACCCGTGCCTATCTACGCCATCGCAGGCAAGCACTGCTGGATGAAGGGCTGCCACAAGCCCGCCTGTTGCAGGCATGCCGCCCCAGCCCACAAGCCACTGCCGTATTGCAGAACTTCTACCGACTGGCCGCGGACCAGCAGGTGCAGGCATGATCGAAACCGAACGCACCCGCATCGTCCTGCTGCAACCGGACCAGGCCCATTTGCTGGTGCAGTATCACCTGGAAAACCGCGCCCATATCGAGCCCTGGGAGCCGGTACGACCGGATGATTTCTATCAGCTGGACAGCATGCGCCAGCTGATCACCAAACAATGGAATGATTTTCTCCATAACCGGGCGGCCAATTTCAGCGCCCTGACCCCGGAAGGAGACCGGATGCTGGCCAGCTGTTCCCTGCACCAGATCATCGGTGAGCCGGTGCACAAGGCCATGCTGGGCTATTCCGTGAGCGCAGATCAGGAAGGCACCGGGCTGATGTATGAAGTGGCACAGGCCGTGCTGGAGTTTGCCTGGAAAAAGCTGGAGCTGCACCAGCTGGTTGCCACCCATGCCGTGGACAACCAGCGCAGTTGCCGCCTGCTCGGGCGGCTGGGCTTTCACCCCGTGGGCGAACTACCCCGCTACCTGCGTACAACCCGTGGCTGGGAAGATCACCTGTTGCATCACAAGCTCAACCCGCTGGAAGCCGGCAACCATGGCCAGCCCAGCCTGTTGGGCGCGGATGGCGATTGAAACCGCCGGAACAGGCGGTTGGCATTCATACCAGGGTGATCAGGGCTCCGGCGCAATATCCGGGCGATCCATCTTGCAGGCCTGGGCCTGTACCTTCCACACCACCGGCTCCCAGTAGTTACCATCCGGGCCCACATCCAGGCGCTTCTTGCGAATGAAACGTGCCGCCAGCTTGTAGGTATATCCAGGCTCCACATCAATGGTCAACGCCTTGGGACGCTGGCGATAGGAAGGCTTGCGCCGCAGCATGGGGTCGGAAATCAACTCGTGCATTTCCACCACATGCTTGCCCGGTGCCACGCGAAAAATCTCCCGGGTATGTACCTTGCTGTTACCATCGATACGGTATAGTGCCACCGGATACAGATCACGCGCCTCCGGCGGATGATGAAAAATGGACAACCGGCCGCACTCCGCCGCCTGCAGGGGCAGGGCAGCGACCAGGCACAACAGAACCAGCACCCGTATTCTCATGATTTTCACCTCGCTTTTGACCGCTCTGCCAGCAGAATAACCGCTGGGGATGAACCGAAACTGAACAACAGGACTTCGCCTGCCCGTGAAGAAACCCCTTTCATTTCGGTATAGAAAAAAACCGGATAGCCGGTACAATGCACCGTCTGTTTTCAGTGAAAAAATCCACATACTCATGGCCCTGAACGAAACGGAATGGTTTACCGAAATCCAGGACAAGACCGGCACGGCCTTTTCCCTGCGCATCCGCGAGCGGCTGCACAGTGAAAAAAGCCCCTACCAGCAGATCGACATCTACGAGACCACGGATTTTGGCCGGCTGATGATTCTGGACGGCTGCACCATGGTCAGTGACCGGGACAACTTTCTCTACCACGAAATGATGACCCACCCGGCCCTGTTCACGCATCCTGCCGCGCGGCAAGTGGCCATCATCGGCGGTGGCGACTGCGGCACCCTGCGGGAAGTGCTGCGCCACGACAGTGTGGAACAGGCCTGGCAGATTGAAATTGATGAGCGGGTCACCCGCCTGTCGGAACAGTATTTTCCAGCGCTTTGTGAAGCCAACGATGACCCGCGTGCCGAACTGCTGTTCGAAGACGGGATCGCATGGATGAATAACCGGCCGGAAAAAAGCCTGGACCTGATCATCATCGACAGCACCGACCCGGTAGGCCCGGCCGAGGGCCTGTTTGGCCTGCCCTTCTACCTCAGCTGCCTGGCCGCACTCAAGCCGGGCGGCCTGCTGATTCAGCAAACCGAATCCCCCCTGCTGCATCTGGAGCTGATCCGCGATGTACACAGCACCCTGCGCCAGGCCGGTTTTCAGGCGGTCAGGCCCCTGCTGTTTCCCCAGCCCATCTACCCCTCGGGCTGGTGGAGTGCCACCATGGCACGCAAGGAGGCGGATCTCAACGGCTTTCGGGAAATGGGCGCGGCCAGCAAGGGCTTTCCCACCCGTTACTACAGTGTGGAAACCCACAAGGCCGCACTGGCAACACCGCCCTTCCTGCAACAGGCGCTGGAAGCCACGGGCGCGCCATGAGCCGCAAAAAACCCGCCGCACCGGTCTTTCAGACGCCCATCTACGAAACCCACTGCCATCTGGACCGGCTCAAACAGGCACCGCTGGCTGAATTGATCGCGCAGGCCCAGTCTGTCGGCGTGGAACGCATCCTCACCATCGCGGTGGAACCGGATGACCAGCAAACCGTACTGGAACTGGCCGACACCCATGAGGCCGTTTTCGCCACCCAGGGCATTCACCCCCATGATGCCGAACGGTTGGACAGCCGCGTACTGGAGCAAATGCGCCAGGGGCTGGCCCATTGCAAAACCCTGGCCGTGGGAGAAATCGGCCTGGACTACTACTACGATCACGCCGACCGGGCCGTTCAGCGGCGGGTATTCGCCACGCAGCTGCAACTGGCGGTGGAATTGGAGCTACCGGTGGTCATCCACACCCGGGATGCCGATGACGACACCCGCGCCATCCTGGCCGAACATGCCCCCGATCTGAAACGCAAGGGGGTCATTCACAGCTTTACCTCCTCCCAGAGCCTGGCCGATTTCTGCCTGGATGCCGGCTTCATGCTCGGCTTCAACGGCATCATCACCTTCAACAAGGCCGACAATGTCCGTTCCGTGCTGCGCAACACCCCACCGGAACGCCTGTTGAGTGAAACCGACGCACCCTACCTCACGCCCGTGCCCT
The DNA here is from genome assembly GCA_026993285.1 of Lysobacterales bacterium. Classification (GTDB taxonomy): domain Bacteria; phylum Pseudomonadota; class Gammaproteobacteria; order Xanthomonadales; family S139-57; genus S139-57. Next base: position 10,681 of record JALWTZ010000425.1, read on the forward strand.
GGCGCGGGCACGAGAACGCGCCCCACCACCTGCCCTGGGTATTGCAACGCATGGCGGATGAACTGCAACAGCCGCCGGAGATCCTCGCCGAACATTGCCGGGCCAATGCCTGGCG
>JALWTZ010000426.1 GCA_026993285.1 Lysobacterales bacterium
TCCTCGGAACGGGATGTGCAACCCCTGCCCAAGAGTTTGTATACTGCCGGGAAGATGGCTTGAACCATGGGCGCACAGGCAACAGGATTGAAGCAGATGACACAAGGGCAGCCAGTACGGGTATTTGCAGTCACCAGCGGCAAGGGTGGCGTTGGCAAGACCAATGTTTCAGTCAACCTTTCCGTGGCCCTCTCACGCCTGGGCCAGCGTGTCATGTTGATGGATGCCGATCTGGGCATGGCCAATGTGGATGTGCTGTTGGGCCTGAAACCGCAATGGAACCTCTCGCATGTGATGCAGGGTGAGCGCACACTGGAGGAAGTGCTGGTGGATGGTCCGGAGGGGCTGAGCATTATTCCGGCGGCTTCCGGTATCAGTGACATGGCCAATCTGGGGCAGGTGGAAAACGCCGGCCTGGTACAGGCTTTCAGCGAATTGTCCGGGCGCATGGATATTCTCTTGGTGGATACGGCTGCCGGCATTTCCGGTTCCGTCACCACCCTGGCCGCCGCCGCCGATGAAGTGCTGGTGGTGGTCTGTGACGAACCGGCATCCATCACCGATGCCTATGCGCTCATCAAGGTGCTCTCCAGCCAGCATCGGGTCCAGCGTTTTCATGTCATTGCCAACATGGTGCGCAGCCCGGATGAGGGGCGTAACCTGTTTCGCAAGCTGTTCATGGTTTGTGACAAGTTTCTTGATGTCACCTTGCAATTTCTTGGCAGCATTCCTCATGACGAAATGCTGCGCAAATCTGTTCAGCGACAGAGACCGGTCGTACAGGCCTTTCCCGGCAGTTTGTCTTCCCGTGCCTTTGAGCGGCTGGCGCGAGAACTGCTGAAACTGCCGGTACGCAAGGAACTGAACGGTGGCATACAGTTTTTCATCGAGCGGGTGGTCGCATGATCGAGCAACCCCCGAGGGAGGTGAGCATGCAGGCAGCAGAAGCCTATAAAAGTGTACAGCAGAGCGATACCGATCGCCTGGTTCTGGAGCACACGCCTCTGGTCAAGCGAATTGCCTACCACATGGTTGCCCGTCTGCCGCCGTCGGTGCAGGTGGATGATCTGATCCAGGCCGGTGCCATTGGCCTGATTGAAGCAGCTCGCAACTATGATGATACGCAAGGTGCATCTTTCGAGACCTATGCGGGAATACGCATTCGCGGGGCCATGCTGGACGAGATACGCAAGTCGGACTGGATCCCCCGTTCCATGCGCCGGCGCATGCGTGAACTGGGTGATGTCATGCAGCAACTGGAACAGCAGCATGGCCGGCAGGCCAGCCCTGAAGAGATTGCAGCCGCGCTGGAAATGGATGTGGATGAATACAACCGCATGCTGGGGGAAACGGCCGCACTGCCATTGTTGAGCCTGGATGAACTGCTGGCGGATCGCCCCGAAAAGCCGGGAGGAGCGCAGGGCGGGCAGACGGGCGGGGCGGACCCGCTGGCCACTCTGGAAGATGAAGGGTTCAAGCAGGCACTGGTGGAGATGATCGATCGCCTGCCCGAGCGGGAAAAACTGGTCATGGGATTGTATTATGATGAAGGTCTGAACCTGAAGGAAATCGGCCTGGTTCTGGAAGTCAGTGAATCGAGAGTCTGCCAGATTCACGCCCAGGCACTGGTCCGGTTGCGTACCCGAATGAAAGACTGGGTGGCATGAAAGCACCTGGTTGTCACAAGACAAATTCCTAGCGGAGGCATTTTTTGTGGACAAGAATATGAAAATACTGGTGGTGGACGATTTTTCCACCATGCGCCGCATCATCAAGAACCTGTTACGAGAACTGGGGTTCAACAATGTGGTGGAAGCCGATGATGGTGCCACCGCCTGGCCGGTGTTGCAGAGTGGAGGCATTGATTTTCTGGTGACGGACTGGAACATGCCGCAGATGACCGGCCTGGAACTGTTGAAGAAGGTTCGCGGCGATGAAAAGCTGAAAACCCTGCCGGTGCTGCTGGTGACGGCAGAAGCCAAGCGGGAACAGATCATCGAAGCGGCCAAGGCCGGGGTCAACGGCTACATTGTCAAGCCGTTTACTGCGGTCACGCTGAAAGAAAAGCTCGATGCCATCTTCAGCCGACTGAACAAATAAACCCCAGCAAAGGAGACATTGCCGCATGAATGCCGAACAGTATGACCGGGAGAAACTGATCGCACTGGCCGATGCTCTGAAACAGGCGGCCGAACGGGATGATGAAAAGGCGGTTGACGAGGCCATGCAGCAATTGTCTGTCCTGCATGATCATTCCCTGTTCAACGAACTGGGGCGTTTAACACGGGATTTTCATGAAAATCTCAATGAATACGAGCGTGAACACTTCACCGGCCAGTTCGCGGAAAAGGACCTGCCGGATGCCGGTGACCGTCTGCAACATGTGATCGACCTGACTCAGGAAGCAGCCCACAAGACACTGAAGGCCGCCGAGGAAAGCCAGTCACGGGTGAAAGTAATCCTCAAGAAAAGCAATGAACTTGCCGATAAGGCCTTTGAAGCACTGGAACATGCGGATGACAAGGAGCGCAATACGGCTGCCCGAAAACTGATCGTGGAACAGCAGTCAGCCCTGCAGGAAGAAATCAACCGGCTGCAGGCGCATTTGACCGATGTGGTCATGGCACAGGAATACCAGGATTTGTCCGGCCAGATCTTGCGCAAGGTCATTACGCTGGTGACCGGCCTGCATTTCAGTCTGGTGGCCTTGCTGGGAGAAGCCGCACATGTGCA
>JALWTZ010000427.1 GCA_026993285.1 Lysobacterales bacterium
CGGCCCGTTTTTGCAGCTTCAGTGCGCGCAGCCATTCCGGCAAGCCACTGGCCACACCGTCCATCTGGCTCCGCCGCGCTTCGTTCCCGCCCTTTTCCGCCGCCTTGATGGCCTCCCAGGCCGCCTGTTGTTCGGCCTGGCTGGCATAGTGCTGGCCCGCGAAGACATGGGGATGGCGGCGAATCATCTTTTCCACAATGCCTTCGGCCACTTCGGTGAAGCCGAACAGCCCCTGTTCCTCGGCCATGCGGCTGTGGAAGACCACCTGGAACAACAGGTCGCCCAACTCCTCCCGCAATGCATCCGGCCGGTTGCGCTCGATGGCATCCGCCACTTCATAGGCTTCTTCGATGGTGTAGGGCGCGATGGTGGAAAAATCCTGCGCCACATCCCAGGGGCAGCCGGTTTCCGGGTCACGCAGGCGGGCCATCAGTTCCAGCAGGGCCTGCATGGCCTCGCCCGGTTTTTTCCGTGGTTTCATGTCTGCGGCAACTCCACTTCCACACGCGCACCGCCCAGGGGAGCGTCCAGCAGGCGAATCTGCCCGCCGTAGGCGCGAACAATCTCGACGACCACCGACAGGCCAATGCCCTGCCCTTCCACCTGCTCATCGGCGCGCACGCCTCGCTGCAGCAGGTTCTCCCGCAGGGTGGTGGGAAAGCCCGGGCCGTCGTCATCCACGCGAATGCATGCCTTGCCCGGCTGTTGCACTGCCTCCACCCGTACCCGGCTTTTCGCCCACTTGCAGGCGTTTTCCATCAGGTTGCCCAGCAGCTCCTGCAGGTCACCTTCGTCGGCCTGCAGCCAGAAGGCTTCCGGCATGTGCAGTTCCACCCGCACGCCCCGGCGGTTGAACAGCTTGTTCATGGCCTGCACCAGTGCCTGCAGCACCGGCTGCAGGGCCACCCGCCCACGCAGGGTGCGCCGGCCGGCGGTGCTGGCCCGCTGCAACTGCCAGCGCATCAGGGTGTCCATGCGTTCCAGCGGGTCGGCCAGCCTTTGCCGCAGGTCCGCATCGGTCACGTCGTCCAGGCTGGCCCGCAAGACCTGCAGGGGGGTTTTCAGGCTGTGGGCCAGATCCGACAGCGCGTTGCGGTAGCGTTGCATCTGTGCCTGGCCGGTATGAATCAGGGCATTCAGCGCCTGGGCCAGGGTGTTCAGCTCCCGTGGATACTGGCCCTGCACCCGTTCCTGCCGGCCCTGCTCCACCGCGTGCACTTCCCGTTCCAGCTGCCGCACCGGGCGCAACAGCCAGCGCAGGCTGAGCCATTGCATCAGCAACAAGACCACACCCGCCAGCAACAGGCCGCCCAACAGGCGCTGGCGAAAGGCGTGCAGGCGATCATGCACCGGCGCCTCGTCATGGGCCACGGCAAAGGTCAGCGGCAGGGTCTGGCCATCTTCCAGTTCCCAGTTCACCGCCAGCCACTGCACCCAGCGCCGGTCCGGGCCCTGTTCCAGGGCGCGGAAACCCGGCGTGCCCGCGGGCAGGGCCGGCAGCACGGGCAGGGTCTTGCCCAGGCAAGAGGCCGACTGCCAGCGTCGCTGGCCCGCGTCGGCAATCCAGGCACAGAGGGCCGAGGCCGGGCTGCTCAGGGCGGGGTCAGGCAGTTCCACCAGCAGTTCCTGCTGGCGAAAGTCCACCGAGGCCATCAGGGCATAGAGGCGAGCTTCCAGTTGCTGCTGCAGGCCGGTGTAGAGGGTTTCCCGGTAAGCGCGGTCCACCCCCAGGCCGATGAATACCACAAAGGCCAGCAGGGAAAGACCGGCAGTGATCCAGACGCGTTGTTGCAGCGAACGCTGCACGAATCAGAGCTCCCGAAACCGGTAGCCCCGGCCCCGCAGGGTTTCGATGGGTTGCAGCCGGCCTTCCGGGTCCAGCTTCTTGCGCAGGCGGCCCACGAATACCTCCAGGGTGTTGCTGTCCCGGTCGGCATCCTCGGCGTAGACGTGTTCGGTCAGTTCGCTCTTGGAGACCACCTTGCCCACGTGCAGCATCAGGTATTCCAGTACCCGGTACTCGTAGGTGGTGAGGGTGATGTCTTTGCCATCAACCTGCACCGTCTGGGCGCGGGTGTCCATGGCAATGGGGCCGTTTTCCACCACCGGCGTGGCATGGCCGGCGGACCGGCGCAACAGGGCGTTGACCCGCGCCAGCAGTTCTTCCATGTGGAAGGGCTTGACCAGATAGTCGTCCGCGCCCTTTTCCAGGGCTTCCACCTTGTCCTGCCAGCGGTCGCGGGCGGTGAGGACCAGTATGGGGAAAACCGCCTCCTGCTGGCGGATGTGATGGATGATGTCCATGCCGCTCATGCCGGGCAGGCCCAGGTCGATGATGGCCAGATCCGGGTGAAACTCACTGGCGTAGTAGAGGCCCTCGTCGCCATCCGCGGCCTGATCGACGACAAAACCGGCCTCTTCCAGCCGCTGTGCCAGTGGCTGGCGAATGCCGGCCTCGTCCTCCACCACCAGAATGCGCATCTATTTGCCCTTGACCTCGATGGTACGCACGCGGCCATCGGGCAGCAGCACGCGTACCCGGTGGATGGCGCGCCCGCCACGATGGACCGTGCTGGCAGACAGCACCCGGCCCCGGGTATCACGCTGGACTTTCTTGACGGCCTGGTCCAGGCTCAGGCCACCGGCCAGCACGGGGGTGGCGGCCAGGAACAGGCCCAACAGCAATGTCATCAGCCATTTTTTCATCATGGCGCGCATTGTAGCATTGCCGGGTGAATGGTGGCTGAACCCCGGCTCAGGCCAGGAAAGGCACCAGTGCATCCAGTGCCGGGGCCACATCGTGGCGCCGGGCCGGGCGGTCGAGAATTTCCGCCAGCGCCTTCGGCAGGGGCACCGCCTGGCCCAGCAGGGGTTCCACGATGGTGTCGAACTTGGCCGCATGGGCGGTGGCCACCAGGCTCCAGGGCTGGTTGCGAAGATCATCCGGCAGGTCTTCCCACAGCTTGAAAGCAGTGGCGGTGTGCGGGCAGATCATTTCCTGCCAGCGCTGCCAGACCCGCTGGATTTCCTCCCGGATTTCCTCGTCACTGACCGATTGCACGGCAATGGCCTGGCGCAGGCTGTCTACCTGCGGGTGCAGGTGAAACAGGCGCTCCATGTTGCTGGGCGCGCCCACATCCATGGCCGAGGCCAGGGTAGCCACGCTTTCCCTTGGCTGCCATTCGCCGCTCTGCAGATAGTCGGGAATGGTGCGGTTGGCGTTGGTGGCCAGGCGGATCTCACCAATGGGCAGGCCCAGCTGGCGCGCCCAGATGCAAGCCAGGGAGTTGCCTACATTGCCGGTGGGAATGATGTAGTTGAGGCGCTTGCCGGTTTCACGCCAGTATTGCAGGCTGGAATGGGCGTAATAGCTCATCTGCGGCAGCAGGCGGCCGATGCTGATGGAGTTGGCCGAGGAAAGCCGGTAGTTTTCCCGCAGCTTCTCATCGTTGAAGGCCTGCTTGACCAGTGCCTGGCAATCATCGAAACGACCGGCCACCCGCAGGGAGACGATGTTCTCGCCCCAGCAGCAGAGCTGGTGTTCCTGCCGGGGAGAAACCAGCCCCTTGGGGTAGAGCACCACCACGCGGATGCCCGGCACGCCGTCGAAGGCCGCAGCCACCGCGCCGCCGGTATCGCCGGAAGTGGCCACCAGAATGTTCAGCGGTTTTTCTTCCTGCCCTTGCAGCCGCTGCATGCAGGCGGCGAGAAAGCGCGCGCCCACGTCCTTGAAGGCCGCCGTGGGGCCGTGGAACAGTTCCAGCATGGCCACCCGGTCGCTTTCCAGCCAGCGGTTGGGAATGGGGAAGTTCAGCGCCTGGCGGCAGATTTCCGGCAGTTCGGCTTCCAGCGGGTCACCGGCGAAGAAGGGGGCGATCAGGCGGGTAGCCACCTCCGCCACCGTGTTCAGGCCGTCGAAGTCTTCCGGCTGGAAACGGGGCCAGGCTTCGGGAATGTACAGGCCGCCGTCCGGTGCCAGGCCACGGTTGATGGCCTCGGAAGCAGTAATGGATTCCGGATTACCCCGGGTGGAATGAAAACGCATGCAGTTCTCCTGAAAATTCCGAATTTACAGCCGCGCGCCCAGCGACCGGCAGACCCGCAGCAGGTCGGCAAACACACCGCCGGCGGTGACTTCCGGCCCGGCTCCGGGGCCGCGCACCACCAGCGGGTTGTCACAATAGCGCTGGGTATTGAATTCCACAATGTTGTCGGTCAGCTGAATGGTGGCCAGGGCACTGTCCGGCGCGGCTTCCACCAGCGCCACCCGGGCGTGGCCCTGGTCATCCACCTCGCCGATGTAGCGCAGCACATGGCCACGCTCCCGTGCCTGGCGGTAGCGTTCCAGCATGGCCGAATCGTGTTCGGCAAAGGCCCGCATGAAGTCATCCACCGTGCCCGTTTCCAGCCCCGCCGGCACCAGGGATTCCACTTCGATGTCTTCCAGTTCCATGTTCAGGCCCATTTCCCGGGCCAGAATCAGCAGCTTGCGGGCCACATCCATGCCGCTGAGATCATCACGGGGGTCCGGCTCGGTATAGCCGGCCTCGCGGGCCTGCGCCACCAGTTGCGAGAAGGAGGTCTGGCCATCGTATTTATTGAACAGGTAGGCCATGGTGCCGGAGAAGATGCCGCTGATGCGCCGTACCCGGTCACCGGTGTGCACCAGTTCCTGCAGGGTCTGGATGATGGGCAGGGCAGCGCCCACATTGGTTTCGTACAGAAAGCGCACGCCCTTTTCCCGTACCTTTTGTTGCAGGGCCTCGTAGTAGGCCTGCGGGCCCGAATTGGCCTTCTTGTTGGGGGTGACCAGGTGAATGCCCCGTCCCAGCCAGTCCAGATAGCGGTCGGCCACGGGCTGGCTGGAGGTGCAGTCCACCAGCACATGATGCGGCAGGTGTTCGGCCTGCACATGTTTTTCAAAGGCTTCCATGTCCAGTTCCACGGCTTCCTGTTCAAAGGTTTCTCGCCAGTTCCGGTCAGCTTCCAGATGATCGGCCAGCAGCATTTTCCGGCTGGTGCAGATGGCCCGTACACGCAGGTCGATGCCGTGTTTTTCCTTCAGTTCCTCGGCCTGGCGGGTGATTTGGTCGATGAGCACGCCGCCCACCGTGCCCATGCCGATGATGCCCACGGAATAGGTCTGGCTGGAAAGATAGAAGGCCGAGTGGGCGGCCCGCAGGGCGCGGGTGGTTTCCCGGCTGTGAATGGCCACCGAGATGTTGCGTTCGGATGAGCCCTGGGCAATGGCGCGGATATTGACCCCGGCCTGCCCCAGCGCGCTGAGGAAACGGCCAGCCACGCCGGGAGAACCGGCCATGGCATCCCCCACCAGGGCCAGGATACTGATGCCGCTTTCACAGCGGATGCTGTGAACCTGGCCGGTGTTCAGCTCCGGAGTGAATTCCTGCTTCAGTATCCGTTCCGCACGGGCGGCATCCTGTTCCTGGATGGCCAGGCAGATGGAGTGTTCGGAACTGGCCTGGGAAACCATGACCACGGATATCCCGGCCTGGTTGAGCGTACGGAAGATTTTTTCGTCGATACCGGGCACGCCGATCATGCCGGTGCCTTCGATGTTGATGATGGCCAGCTTGTCGATGGTGCTCAGGCCCTTGACCATGCGCTGCTTGCCGCCCCCTTCCATGGAAATGCGCGTGCCCGGCAGTTGCGGGCGGAAGGTGTTGCGGATATAGACCGGAATCTTCTCCTGGATCACCGAGCCCATGGTTTGCGGGTGGATGACCTTGGCGCCGAAATAGGCCAGCTCAAAGGCCTCGTCATAACTCATGGAACCCAGCACCCGCGCCTCGGGCACCCGCCGGGGGTCGGCGGAGAGCACGCCATCCACATCGGTCCAGATGGTCAGCTGGTCGGCCTTGACCAGCGAGGCCATGATGGCCGCGGAATAGTCGGAACCATTGCGACCCAGGGTGGTGCACTTGCCTTCCGGGTCACGGGCGATAAAACCGGTCACCACCAGGTATTCCGGTATCTCCCCGGCCACCTCGGCAAAGAGACTGCGGGTTTTCTCCCAGTCCACCACCTTGCCGCGCTGGGAATCTTCCACCACCAGAAAACGGTTGGCCTCCAGCCAGCTTGCCTGGTGGCCCCGGGTTTGCAGCAGCAGGCCCAGCGCCCGGGCCGACCAGCGTTCACCATAGCCACTGATCAATTCCTGCATGGCCGGCGTGGCCTGGTGCAGCAGCCAGCTGCCGCGCATCAGTTCGGTGATGTCCTGAATATCGGCGGAGAGGGCTTCCAGCAACGGCTGGGCCGCGTCACCCGCCTGAAAGCTTTCGATCAACTCCCGCTGACGGCTGTGAATGGCCCCGATGGTCTCCAGATAGGCCGGGTCCCGCCCGGCAGCCTGCTGGCACAGGTTGAGCAGGGTATCGGTCATGCCCGACATGGCCGAAACCACCACGACCACCTTGCCTTCCTGCTGCTCGAGAATATCGGCAACCCCCTGATAACACGCGGGATCACCCAGGCTGGTGCCGCCAAACTTATGTACGCTGATACCGTTCACTGCAGGTCTCTGTATTCAATGGAGGACAATGCCGGCGAATATGGCACAAATGCCGGAACCTGCGTATATACCGCGGGGAGTAGGCCCGGAAACTTCCCCCGCTACGCCCTTTTACCGGCCGGGCATCTGGAGGATAATAGGCCATTGTTCCATACGCCCTCGTCTGGCCACCACGCCCATGAATCCGGAATCCTACCCGTTGCTGTTCGCCCTGAAAGACACCGCCGATATCCGCCAGATGTCCATGGAGGACTTGTTGCGGCTGAACGAGGAGCTGCGCGCCTTTCTGATTGAGTCGGTCTCCCGCAGCGGTGGCCACTTCGGTGCCAATCTGGGCTGTGTGGAACTGACCGTGGCCCTGCAGCATGTGTTTGAAACACCCCATGACCGCATCATCTGGGATGTGGGCCATCAGGCCTATCCCCACAAGATTCTTACCGGCCGGCGAGACCGTATCCACACCATCAAGCAAAAGGATGGCCTGAGCCCCTTCCCCAAACGGTCAGAAAGTGAACATGACGCCTTCGGCGTGGGACATTCTTCCACTTCCATCAGCGCTGGTGTGGGCATGGCCCTGGCCTCGGAACTGCTGGGCCAGCCCCGCAAGGTGGTTTCCATCATCGGCGACGGCGCCATTACCGCCGGCATGGCCTACGAAGCATTGAACCATGGCGGGGAGCTGGACCCCAACCTGCTGGTGATTCTCAACGAGAACCAGATGTCCATCTCGCCCAATGTGGGCGGCATGACCCGCATGCTGGGGCGGCTGGTGGCCGGCAACCACTACACCCAGCTCCGCGAACGCACCAAGAAGCTGATGAAACGCGACACCCATCTCTGGCGCTTCATGAGCCGCTGGGAGGAGCACGTCAAGGGCATGTTCGTGCCCAGCACCCTGTTCGAGGAGCTGGGGTTCAACTATTTCGGCCCCATTGACGGCCATGATCTGCCCCACCTGGTGCGCTCCCTGCAGACCTTGAAGGCGCTGGAAGGCCCGCAGTTCCTGCACATCATTACCCAGAAGGGCAAGGGCTACGCGCCAGCGGAAACGGACCCGGTGCGCTACCATGCCGTGACGCCTTTCGAGCCCAAAGTGGGCATGCAATCGGTCAAGCCGGAAACACCACCGCCCCCCACTTTCACGGAAGTCTTCAGCCAATGGGTGTGCGACATGGCCGAAGCCGACCCCAATCTGGTGGCCATCACCCCGGCCATGCGCGAAGGCTCCGGGCTGGTGGCCTTTTCGGAACGCTTCCCCGAACGCTATTTCGATGTGGGCATTGCCGAACAGCATGCCGTCACCCTGGCCGCCGGCATGGCCTGCGAGGGCATACGGCCTGTGGTGGCCATTTACTCCACTTTCCTGCAGCGGGCCTATGACCAGCTCATCCACGATGTGGCCATCCAGAACCTGCCGGTGACCTTTGCCATCGACCGCGCCGGGCTGGTGGGCCCGGACGGGCCGACCCATGCCGGCAGTTTCGACCTCAGTTTTCTACGCTGCATTCCCAACCTGGTGATCATGGCGCCGTCCGACGAAAACGAATGCCGCGCCATGCTGACCACCGCCCACCGGCATCCCGGCCCTGCGGCCGTGCGCTACCCGCGTGAACGGGGTACGGGTGTGGCGGTGGACACGCAGCTAGACGTACTGGAAATGGGCAAGGGCCGAATCATGAGACAAGGGCAACAGGTGGCCCTGCTGGCCTTCGGCACCATTCTGCAAAGCTGCCACGCGCTGGCGGAGGAAATGGACGCCACGCTGGTGGACATGCGCTTCATCAAGCCGCTGGATGAAAAGCTCTTATCCCGCCTGGCTGAAAACCACGCACTGTTCATCACCCTGGAAGAAAACACGCTGGCCGGGGGTGCCGGCAGCGCGGTCAGCGAATGGCTGGCCAAGCAAGGGCTTGCCCAGCCCATTGCCCATATCGGCCTGCCCGACCGGTTCGTGGAACACGCCAGCCGACCACAGATTCTGGCCGATGCCGGGCTGGATGAACAGGGCATTTGCACGCAGGTTGAACAGGCCATGGCACGATTCGGCCTCGGCCCGTCCACGATGAAGCCCCAAAGCCTGGGGCATACGGCCTAGTTTCTGCTTCTGTCAGTCCTGCAGCAAGGGATCCAGCTTGCCATCCATATCCAGCTCGGTGAGGTCATCGCAGCCACCAATGTGCCGGCCGTTGATAAAGATCTGCGGCACCGTGGTACGCCCGCCCGCCCGGGTCACCATCTCCTTGCGCAACTCCGGCTGACGGTCCACCGCGTACTCCTCGAATTCCACCCCCTTACGGTTCAACAACTTCTTGGCCATGATGCAGTAGGGGCAAAAGCGTGTCGTATAGATCTCGATGCGTGGCATCCCGTTCTCCTGAAAAACAAACGCTGAATTCTAACAAACCACGTGCCAGTATCGGTCGCAGGCACATGCGACCCTTCACAAAAGCGTTTGCTTTCTATACTATTTGCAATAATGGGTTCAAGGTAGAGGTCGTCATGTTACGCAAAACCCTGTTGGCCCTGAGCCTGTTGGGGCTGGTTTCATGCTATCCCGTGTACTATGCCACCACACCCTTCCTTGCCTATGTCAATCCCGAGGGGAAGGTTCGCTTCATCGTCAACGACTTCTACATTGCCTCCTGTCTGCTCACGGGCTCGCGATACAATGCCAATCTCAGCGAGGTCTTCTACAATTGCGTGATCACGCTGTTTTACCTGAACACAACGCAACAATTGGCCAACACAGAATTTTCTGGTCTGGTGGTCGATTTGGTCCCCAACAAAAACCACCTGGACGATGTGGCCGTGGTCCTTGCCCAGGTACCTGATGACAGCAGCAACGCCACGGGTACATTCTCCGGCCAGCTCAATGGTACGCTGGAAATTCAGGATCATGGATCGTGCATTTCCACCGGGCCGCAAGAACAGATGTGTGCGGAACCTGGCAACAAGATCCTTTCCATTGCACTGCCGGCATCCGCTGCACAATCCATTAGCAATACCGTACGCACCGCAGCTTTCCAACTGGAGATGCAGCGTAGCTCACAACAAGACACCACCGTCAAGGCACTGTTTGCCTTCAGGGGAAGCGATGGCAACAAAACCTATTACATACCATTTCTGCCCGCGGCTGCCAGCTTTGAAAATATACCCCCGATTACGATCCCGGCCGCATCATCGGCCCAGGAAGTCGCACCTCAGCTTAATGAAGCCCCTGCCAGTGCAGATTATGTGAATATTCTAAGCCCAAGTAGCTACAGCATGGATCATAGCATCAGCGGCAGCTGGTATGACCCGGATTATGACGGCGAGGGTTGGAATATCCAGCTGATTTCCCCAGACAAGGCCATCCTCTACTGGTTCAGTTATGACCCCAATGGTTCTCACCAAGCGTGGTTTTATGGCGTGGGTGATGTCAGCGGCAACAAGATTATATTCAATAATGTGCGTTTGACCGCCAATGGACAGTTTGGGCCACAGTTCAATCCAGATGAGGTGTTGGACATGCCATGGGGCAGCATGACCTTTGTCTTCGATGACTGCAACACCGGTTACATGCTCTATGGCGGTAACCCCGGTTATGAAACTGGTGAAATGCACATCCAGCGTATCACATCACTCAGTGGCCATGCCTGCACAGCACCCAAACAGGTGTTCACTGACAAGGCCATTAACAGCAACATGAATGGGCCCTATTATGATCCCAGCCACAACGGCGAGGGCTGGTTGCTGGAAATCCTGGATGAACAGACTGCCGTTGTCTACTGGTTCACCTATGACCCCTATGGTAACCAGGCCTGGTTCGTTTCTGTTGGCAGCATTCAGGGTGATAGCATTCAGTTTGACACCGTCTACCGCCCGGAAGGGGCCACCTTTGGGGCGGATGCCTTCGACCCCGCTGATGTTCAACGGAATGTAGCCGGCAGCATGCAGTTTCAATTCTCCAGCTGCAGCACAGGCACCATGAGTTATGACTTTACAGCCGCCGGCTTTGGCCAGGGCTCGCTGGCATTGCGGAAGATTGTCAATATGGATGGAGACAACTGTCCACTGGATTGATGGTTTGAAACGTACTTCGCCTCAAAAAGAAAGGCCCCGCACCAGTGCTGGTACGGGGCCTTTGTATTGGATGCCTGGCAGTGACCTACTCTCGCATGGGAGCCCCCACACTACCATCGGCGCTGAGGTGTTTCACTTCCGAGTTCGGAAT
>JALWTZ010000428.1 GCA_026993285.1 Lysobacterales bacterium
GCACCCGGTTTTTCCCAGTTACTGCAATACAGCGAGGCTGACTGGAGCCAGTGGCTGGAGCAGTTGCAGCAACTGGATGGAGAGAGGCAGGATCTTGCCGCCCTGCCGGCGAGTTTTCTCCAGTTGCCGGAAAGTGGTATCGACCGGCAGGCCGTGGAAGGCATGGGCTTTCTCGAACTGGATGCCACTGTCAACGATGCAACAGATTCCCCTGATTCCGCCATGGCCATGCTGGCAGCCTTGTTGTACCAGCCGGAAATTCATGCGAATACACAACCGGATGCACCCGGTCAGCAGGTGGCCATGTGGGCCATGAAAACTCGGGCAGGCGTGGATGCCAGTGCAGGCGGTCCGGTGCCCTGGACCGAGGTGTCCAGCGACCGGGCGCCGGGTGAAACGCAGGTCAGGCCGGTAGTGGCTCCTGCCTCAACAGCATTGCCACAACTTGCCTACCCAATGCTGTCTTCAGGAACCCTGCAGGAACCGGCACTGGGGGTGATGACCGCATTGACAACGGCGAATTCGCGTACGATGAATGATGCTTCCCTGGCTGTTCCGGAGAAGGATCTGGATACGCCACAACTGGCCCAGGCCCTTCAGGCACGCATGGCTGCATCGACGACACAAAACACGCCGGGCACACCACCAACGCCGGTACTGCAGGCGCATTCTCCGGCTTTCGCCCAGCAGATGCAGCAGCAGGTACAGTTCATGCTGCGGCAAGATATGAAACAGATGGATGTGCGCCTGGACCCGCCGGAGCTGGGCGCGATGAAGATCCATCTCAAGCTGGACAATGGCCTGACCCATGTGCAGATCATCACCGCTACCGCCGAGGCCCGTGACCTGTTGCACGCCAGTCAGGCCCACATCCGGGAAGCCTTGCCGCTGGCCCAGGGCCAGTTGCAACTGGACATTCGCCAGCATGGCGGTGGTCCGTTTGACATGCAGGGCGAAGGGCAGTTTGCCGGGCAGAATGGTGCCGATGCTGGCGGGCCGGCATCGGAGGCAGCGCCCAGGGAAGAATCACCCGCCCACCGTTGGGTGGGACCGGCTGGTGGGCAAGGGCTGGTGGACACCTTTGTATAGTCGGTTGTTGTAGAGCATCGTCCACCAATTGACCGGATTGTTTGCAGGCTATGCCGATCCGCAGTGGTGCCGCACCGGAGTGCAACCTGGGCAGGGGGCGGTTTAAAGAAAGTCTACCGGTCCCTGGCCTTCCCGGATCACGACCGGTGGGTCTTCCATCAGGTCGATGACGGTGGTGGGTTCCATCACGCAGGGGCCGGCGTCGAGGAAGCCGTCCACATGCTTGTCCAGCAGTTCGGCCAGTTCCCAGGGTTCCTTGTGGCGCAGTTCCTGCCCCGGCAGGATGAGGCTGGAACTCATCATGGCCTCGCCCAGCGTGTCCAGCAGCGCCAGGGCCACCGCATGGTCGGGAATGCGGATGCCGACGGATTTCCTTTTTTCGTTCAGCAGCCGGCGGGGCAGCTCGCGGGTGCCAGGCAGAATGAAGGTGTAGGGGCCGGGGGTGTGTGACTTGATCAGGCGGTAGGCCACGTTGTCCACCTGGGCGTAACGGCTGATTTCGCTGAGATCCCGGCAGACCACGGTGAAGTTGTGCTGCTTGTCGGTCTGGCGCAGGCGGCTGACCCGTTCCTGCGCGTCCTTGTTGCCCAGGGTCCAGCCCAGGGCATAGCCGGAGTCGGTGGGATAGGCCAGCAGGCCCTGATTCTGCAACAGGCGAACCGCCTGCTGAATTACCCGCGGCTGCGGGTCTTGCGGGTGGACATAGAGAATTTCACTCACGCGGCGCTTTCCTCGGTTTGCGGGCTCAGGGTCTGGCGCAGGGCGCGCAGCAGGCGTTCCGCCGCCGGCCCCAGCGGGGTATCCAGCCGGTAGACCAGTTTGGGGCGGAAACTGTAGCGGCTGCCGTGGCGGTAGTCCAGTACCTTGAGCCGACCGCTTTGGATATGCGGTTGTGCCAGATAGGCCGGCAGCCAGCCAAAGCCCAGCCCCATGAGCAGGGCTTCTTCCTTGGCACGGAAGTCGCTGAGGAAAAACACCCGTTCACAGCCAAAGATGCGCTGGTCGCGGGTGGGGCAGGGTGCCGGGCTGGAATCATGTACCGAAAGTTCCACATGTTCCTGCAGCTGCCACAGCTCCAGCTGGCGCTGTTTGTTCAGGGGGTGGTCGGCGGCCGCGCAGAGCAGGATTTCCATCTCGCCCAGGGGGATTTCCCCCAGCCTCTGGGAGGGGGTGTAATCCTTGACCACCATCAGGTCGGCCTTGTCCTCGTGGAAACGGTATTCCACCCCGCCGAGAAACTCGGTTTTCAGCTGCACGCGGGTGGGAATGTTCTCGCGGCTGAGCGCCGCCAGCGCGTCCAGTACCGGGTGCTGGGGAATGATACCGTCCAGCAGCAGCAGCAGGCGCGGCTCCCAGCCCTTGGCCAGCTGGCTGGCCAGCGCATCCAGATGTCGGGCCTGGCGCAGCAGCTTGCGCCCTTCTTCCAGCAGGGTACGGCCTGCCGGGGTGAGGGTGGTGCGGTACTGGCTGCGGTCGATGAGCGTACAACCCAGTTGCTGTTCCAGTTTCTTGACCTGGTAGCTCAGCGCGGACTGGGTTTTGTGAACCCGCTCGGAGGCCTTGGCGAAACTGCCTTCCTGCACGATGACATTGAGGATTTCCAGTGATTCCAGATCCGG
>JALWTZ010000429.1 GCA_026993285.1 Lysobacterales bacterium
CACTGCCATGGTACAGGCTGCACCCGCCTGGGAGGCCTGTGATGAAGCGTTGCCTGCACGCCTGGACCCGCAGTGTGCCCGTGTTCCCGTGGCGCTGAACCCCGATCAGCCAAGGGGCGAGCAGATTGCCCTGCATGTGATGCGTTATGCAGCACGCTATCAGGCCGACCAGCGTGAGCCGGTTTTCCTGCTGGCCGGCGGGCCGGGTCAGGGCGGCAGCGATGTCTTTCCCGCCCTGCTGCGCCAGTTTGATGCCTTGCGCGCCCATCATCCGCTGATCATCGTCGATCAGCGCGGTACCGGCCGTTCCACTCGCCCGCAGTGTGAGATGGAGGAATCCCGTGAGCTGGTTCCACCCTCGCGGGAGGAGATACTGCGGCAAACGCGCCGCTGCCTGGAAACCGTGGATCTGGATGTACGGTATTTCACCACCCGGGAAGCGGTGATGGATCTGGATGCCGTGCGTCAGGCACTGGGGGTGGAGAAGATCAGCCTCTATGGCGGTTCTTACGGCACCCGTCTGGCCACCGGCTACATGCATGCTTTCCCGCAGCATCTGCAGCGGGTGATTCTCGATGGCGTGGTGCCGGTGGATGAACCCCTGGGCGTGCATCACGCGGTGAATCTGCAGCGGGTGCTCGATCGGATGGCGCGCCAGTGCGAACAGACGGATGCCTGCCGCAAACAGTGGCCGGAACTGGCCGCGCACATGGCCGCCCTGCCGGATCGGGCCGAACAGCAGGGCGGCATGCTGCGCCTGCGTCATCCGCGCAGCGGGGAATGGACCACCCTGCCGCTGAGCCGTTCCCTGCCGCAGATCACCCTGCGCATGTATGCCTACCAGGGCAGCCAGCTGGCCCTGCTGCCCTGGATGATCGAACAGGCCTGGGCGGGCGACTGGCAGCCCCTGGCCGCCCAGGGCCTGATGCTGAGTGAACAGCTGGGTGAATCCATCGCCGTCATCATGCAAAACAGCATTCTCTGTACCGAGGACTGGCCGTTCATGGCAGCCATGCCGGTGGATAACCGGGGCACGGTACTGGGCGACAGCCTGATGGAACAGATCGAAGCCATTTGCAGTGTCTGGCCGCGAGGGCAGCGCATTGCCGGAGTGCGCCAGCCGCTGAAAACCAGCGTGCCCACGCTGCTGCTTTCCGGCCAGTGGGACCCGGTCACCCCGCCAGCCTTCGGGGAACGCTTGCAACAGCAGATTCCCAACAGCCGCCATCTGGTGGCGCCGGGGCAGGGGCATCTGGTGATTCTGGGCCGCTGCATGGGCCGCATCGCCGGAGATTTTATCGACGGCACCGCCCTGGACGCGCTGGATACCGGCTGCCTGGAGCGCCTGCGCCCGCCACGGCTGTTTCTTTCGGCCAACGGGCCGGTGGCCGCCGCAAAGGAGGACGCCCGCGATGATTGAGGTGGATGGCATCAGCAAGCGCTTCGGCCCGGTACAGGCCGTGGATGGCGTCAGTTTTCAGGTGGCGGAAGGGGAAATCGTCGCCCTGCTGGGGCCCAATGGCGCCGGCAAGACCACCACCCTGCGCTGCCTGTACGCGCTGGTGCGGCCCGATGCCGGCGAGGCGCGCATCGACGGCATTTCGGTGCAGCAACAGCCGCAACGGGCTTTGGCCCGCATCGGCGTGCTGCCCGATGCCAAGGGGCTGTACAACCGTCTCAGCGCCCGGGAAAACATCGCCTACTACGGGCGCCTGCATGGCCTGCCGGAGCGGCAGATTACGGCACGCATCCAGCGTCTGGCGGAAGAACTGGCCATGGTGGATTTCATCGACCGGCGCTGTGAAGGCTTTTCCCTGGGCCAGCGGATGAAAGTGGCCATCGCCCGCGCCCTCATCCACCAGCCCCGCCACCTGTTGCTGGACGAACCCACCTCCGGCCTGGATGTGGGTTCGGTGCGCGGCCTGCGGCAACTGTTGCTGAACCTGCGGGCGCGGGGGCACAGCATTCTCTTTTCCAGCCATGTGATGCAGGAAGTGGAACGGCTCTGCGACCGCATCGTAATGATTGGCCACGGGCGCATCGTCGCCGACGGCACGCGGGATGAAATCTGTGCCCGGGCCGGCACGGAAGAACTGGAAGAAGCCTTTGTACAACTGACGGGAGCGGAAGCATGAACGCGCTTTGGCATGTCATCCGGGTGGTCTGGTTCAAGGAAGCGCTGGACAGCCTGCGCGACCGCCGTTCGCTGCTCTCTTCCCTGCTGATGGGGCCGCTTTTGGGGCCGATTCTGTTCGGCCTGCTGATGAGCTACATGCTTTCGGTGGAGCTGGAGCAGGCGCAAGCCACCCTGGAAGTGCCGGTGCAGGGGGCCGAACATGCCCCGGCCCTGGCCGAATGGCTGGCCGCGCGGGACATCCTGCTGCAACCGGTGGATGCGAATACCGATCTGGCTGGGCAAATCCGCAACCACAAGCACAAGCTGGCCCTGCGCATCCCTGAAGACTACCCCGGGCAACTGGCCGCCGGCCAACCGGCCACCGTGCAGCTCTATTACGACAGCACGCAACAGAAAACCCGCTCCCAGCGCCGGCGGCTGGAACAGGCCATCGAGCGCTATGGCCAGACCGTGGCCGCCCAGCGCCTGGTGCTGCGTGGGCTGCATCCACAACTGATCCAGCCCCTGCGGGTGGAACTGCGCGACCAGGCCCCCAAGGGCGCGGATGCCGCCCGCCT
>JALWTZ010000430.1 GCA_026993285.1 Lysobacterales bacterium
GATGCGCCGGTCAGGGCTTCCATTTCCACACCCGTCTTGTGGCTGACGGCCACCTCGCAGCGGATGAGCACTTCCTGCGCCTCGGTTTCGATGGTGATTTTACAGCGTTCCAGCCCCAGCGGGTGACAGAAGGGAATCAGCTCATGCGTCCGCTTGGCTGCCATGGTGCCCGCGATGATGGCCGTCTGAAACACGGGCCCCTTGCGGGTATGGATTTCCCCTGCCCGCAGGGTTTCCGCCAAATGGTCCGGGAACCACACGCGTGATTCGGCCACTGCGGTGCGGCGGGTGACGGCCTTTTCTCCCACATCCACCATGCCGGGGCGCCCGGACTTGTCCACATGTGTCAGTGCAGGCATTCAACCACCAATCTGGTACATTTCGATTTTCTTTCCGGGCAGACGCTCCGGCAGGCGCTCACGCAACTCGGAGTAGCGATCTCCCCGCTGTTGCCAAATCCGGGTGATGGCCTGCTGCAAGGCCTCCGGATCGGGTTGGTTCAGCCAGGGGTGCAGGTCCGTGCCCTGCTGGGCAAACAGGCAGGTGTAGAGGTGGCCATCGGTGGAGATGCGTGCGCGGGTGCAATCACCGCAGAAGGGGGCGGATATGGAAGTGATGAAGCCGATCTCGCCGGCACCGTCGACGAACTGGTAGCGCTTGGCGACTTCACCCCGGTAGTGCTCTTCCACCGGCTGCAGGGGCCAGCGTGCGGAAATGCGCTCCAGCAGTTCCCGGGCCGGCACGACCTGCGCGGCCTGCCAGTGGTTTTCCGTGCCCACATCCATGTACTCGATGAAGCGCAGTACATGGGGCGTGTGGCGGAAGTGCTCCACCATCTGCAACACGCCGGCATCATTGACACCGCGTTGCACCATGACATTGATCTTGATGGCGTCGAAACCGGCTGCCACGGCAGCATCCAGCCCTTCGAGCACCTGTTGCAGCGTGCCTCGGCCACCGGTCATCTGCTGGAAAATGGCCGGGTCCAGGCTATCCAGGCTCAGGGTAATCCGATCCAGGCCCGCGGCCTTGAGGGCCGGGGCAAAACGCTTGAGCAACAGGCCGTTGGTGGTCAGGGCCAGGTCTTCCACGGCCGTTTCCTGCCGCAGGCGGGCAATCAGCTCGGGCAGATGCTTGCGCAGCAAGGGTTCGCCACCGGTAATGCGCAGCTTGCGCACGCCCAGGGTCTCGAAAGCCTGTACCAGGGCCAGTATTTCGTCGAAGGACAAACGCCCGGAAGCCGGCATGAAATCATGATGCTCGGGGTATTCCGATTCCGGCATGCAATAGGGGCAACGGAAGTTGCAGGTATCGATGACGGACAGGCGAAGATCACGCAGGGGCCGGTTCAACCGGTCGGTCACCGTCTGAGCCGTTTCAACCGTAATGGGCGCAACTGAACGCAGCACAATGTAGCCATCGCTAATGAAAGCGTTTGATCATAGCAAAGCCCCTGTCTGGCCGACACCCCCCGAGGGGAACATCTGTGCAGGTCAGTCTTTCAGATCGGGCACCAGTTCTTCCGGTACCGGCAGGTTATCCGGTGGTTTGAGGCGGGCCCGGTCGGCAAGCTTGAGGTTCTGCACCTGATAGACATAGGCCAGTACCATGGCGACAGCCTTGAACAGCTCCGCCGGGATGATGTCACCGATTTCACAGCTGGCATAAAGCGCCCGCGCGAGCGGTGGAGCGGAAAACTGCATCACACCGTGTTCCTCGGCCTTTTCCCGAATTTGCGCCGCGATGACACCTCGGCCCTTGGCCAGCACCCGCGGCGCACCGTCCTGTTCGTCATATTGCAGCGCCACGGCAAAATGGGTCGGGTTGGTGACCACTACATCGGCCTTTTCCACATCCTGCATCATCCGTTGCATGGCCATCTGTTGTTGCAGCTGGCGGATGCGGCCTTTCACCTCTGGACGGCCTTCAGTGTCCTTCATTTCATCCTTGACTTCCTGACGGGTCATTTTCAGCTGCCGGTTGTATTGCCACAGCTGCCAGGGCACATCCAGCAAGGCCAGCAGAATCAGCACCAGAGACAAGAGAAAAAACGCCCGCAACAGCAGATCGAAACCATGAACGATCTCGGTGCGCACGTCCCCCTGCCCCAGCTGCAGCAGCTCAGCGGAAAACCACCAGAGAATCAGCATGGCCAGGCCGGTGACAAAAACGAACTTGAGCACCGTCTTGCTCAGTTCCATCACCGCCTGCAGGGAAAACAGCCGCTTGAGACCGCTGAACGGGTTGAGCTTGTCCGGCTTGAACTGCATGGCTTCGGTGGAAAAATTGAAACCACCCAGGCTGACCGGACCGGCCAGGGCCGCCAACAGGAGGATCAGCCAGACCGGCCACAATGCCAGAAAGGCCTGCAACAGGCTGTCACCCAGTTGCAGCAGCAGAAAATCCGGATGTTCCAGGATGCCGGGTTCCAACTGCCACGGTTGCGCCAGCACCTGTGCCAGGCGCGCGCCCATGTGCTGGCCAGCCAGCAGGAGCATGGTACTGCCAGCCAGCACCACCATCATGGTATTCAACTCGCGGGAGCGGGGAACCTGCCCCTTCTCGCGGGCCTGCTGTTTTCGTCGGGGGGTCGCGGCTTCGCTGCGTTCCTGGGCGTTGTCCTGCTGTTCGGCCATGTCAGCGCGCCTCCAGCATTTGCGTGATGGCCTGCCACACCTGCTG
>JALWTZ010000431.1 GCA_026993285.1 Lysobacterales bacterium
ACCGGATCATCCGCGACCAGCGGGGCAATTACTGGGTGCGTCTTGGAGACCACAACGGCGTGCTGGAGCAGACGGTGGAAGGCTGGGTGTGGAATGAAGCGCCCCTGTTGCCCATTGCCGCATCGGTGTCGGTGAACTTTTTCGAAGATCCGCAGGGCATCATCTGGATTGCAGACGGTTCCGGGCAGGTCTATCGCTACAATCCGGCTCAACCACCGATGATGGAAGCACACCCTCGCGTGCTGTTGCGCAAGGTCAGCCTGCGGCAGGACAATCGCGTGATTTACGGAGGTGCCGGTTTTTCCGGCTGGCGCTGGCCTGTTCTGAAGCCCGAAGAAAATGCCTTGCGGTTTGAATATGCCCTGACGCGTTTTGTCCGCAATGATGCCACGGAATACCGTAGCCGCCTGCAGGGCATGGAAAGCCAATGGACGCCCTGGAGCCGTGAAACCCGAAGGGATGTCACCAACCTGGGCGCGGGCAGCTATACATTGCAGCTGCAGGCCCGGGATGTCTTTGGCCAGCAATATGAAGCCCGTATTGCCGGCATTCAGGTACAACCGTTCTGGTACGCAACCACAATGGCAAAGGCCGTTTATCTCCTGCTGTTGCTGTTGGCAGGCTATTGGCTTTTTCGCTTGGGTCACCGCTGGCGCCTGCATCAGCTGGAAAAGGAAAAAACCCGTCTTTCTGCCCTGGTGGATCTGCGTACCCGAGAAGTGCGAAAACAGGCACGCAAGCTGGAAGAAATGAACGAAGCCAAGAGCCGGTTTTTCGCCAATGTCTCTCATGAGTTCCGTACGCCATTGACGCTGACCATCGGGCCGCTGGAAACCGTTTGCAAGGAGCAGGGCGCCGACTTGCCGGAAAGTACCCGCCGCTATCTGCATCTGGCACTGGCCAACGCTCGCCGCATGCTGGCCCTGGTGGGACAGATTCTCGACATCAACCGGCTGGAAGCCGGGCGCATGCCCCTGCGGGTGGCCGAGGCCGACCTGGCCGGCTTTTTGCGGCTGACGGCAGAACGCTTCCAGCCACGCATGCAGCAACTGGGCATCCACTTTGAAACGCGCGGGCTGGAAGAGCCCGTATTGCTCTACTACGATGTGGATCATATGGATAAGGTGGTCGGCAACCTGCTGTCCAATGCCAGCAAGTTCACCCCCGAGGGCGGGCAAGTGATCCTGTCGCTGGAAACCGGGTCGGAACAGGTGGTCATCCGCGTGGCTGATTCCGGCCCCGGCGTGGCCGATGAAGAAAAGCTGCATATCTTCCGCCGCTACTACCAGAGCGCTCGTGCCCGCAACGCCACTCAGCCCGGCACGGGTATCGGGCTGGCCCTGTGCAAGGAACTGGTGATGCTGCACCATGGGCACATTCGCGTGGAGGACCGGACCGGAGGCGGTGCGGTTTTCGTGCTGGAACTGCCCCGTGGACATGCGCATTTCGATCCGCAGGATCTGGTACAACCTGAACCGGGCACGGCACCGGCAGGGTTGTTGAGTGAAACCCTGCTGGACGATCCGCTGGAGCAGGAACAGCAGCACGAAGGCCAGACACTGGTACTGGTAGTGGATGATAACGCAGAATTACGGGCCTTTCTGCGCATGCGTCTGGAAGGGGAGTTCCGGGTCATGGAGGCGGCGGATGGCCATGAGGCACTGGAATGCATGCGCAGGGAACCACCGGATGTGGTGGTCAGTGACCAGATGATGCCGGGCATGGACGGCTTGCAGCTGCTGGAAGCCATCCGTGCCGATGCCGAACTGATGGCCACGCCGGTACTGATGCTGTCGGCCAAGAGCACCCATCGCGATACCGTGGAAGGCCTGCAGGCCGGCGCCGATGATTATCTGGCCAAGCCCTTCGACAGCGCCGAGTTGATCGTGCGCCTGCAGGCCCTGCTGGCACACCGTGCCCGCTTGCGCCAGCAGCTGGAACAGGAATGGATGCAGCGTCAATCCGATGAAGCCCGGATACCGTTGCCGGAACCGCATTTGCCGGACAGTGCACGGAAGCTGTTGCAACTGATCGAATCCCGCCTGCATGACAGTGGTTTCAATATCGAGGAAATGGCCCGGGAAATGGCCATGGAACGCAGCACGCTCTATCGCAATTGCCGGGAATGGTTCGATTGTTCTCCCAGTGAGCTGCTGCGCCGGGAGCGGCTGCTGCGCGCCCGTACCCTGCTGCAGCAGGGAGGGTATTCGGTGGCGGAAGTCGCCTATGCCGTGGGCTTTGACAGCCATGCCTATTTCAGCCGCTGTTTCAAGCAGGAAACCGGCCTGAGCCCCAGTGCCTTCCAGAAAAAAGGCCCCTTGCACGAAGCGTCCTGACAAGTTTCTTGCAATATAGGGAGCAAGAGTATACTTTTGTGTTGGGGGGGATGATCGCGTAACGATCAGAGCTGTATAGATGATTTCCTAATGTTTGCGCGGCGCTGAGCGTCTGGTGGTTTTCCCTGAAAGCCTTAGCCTTGCAACCACGGTGCAAGTTTTTGCAACCGTTGTACAAGGGCTTGCACAAGCTGTTTGCGTACACTTTGTGCATTAGAGATCACAATTCCGGCTGGATGCCGAACACAGGGAAACCGGGGGCTCAACCGCTATGCTGTATTCATCTTTTCGTCTCTTTTGTCGTTCCGTGTTGATTCTGCTTGCGTTGCTGGCTGCAGCCACGGC
>JALWTZ010000432.1 GCA_026993285.1 Lysobacterales bacterium
GTTCTTCACCCTGGCACTGGCGCCCATCTCCATCCAGGCCATGGAAATGCTGCAGCAGAACATTCAGCCTTCCATGCTCACCGGGCTGGTGTCCCTGCTGTTTCTCGGCTGGTCTTTCAGCGTGGATGCCCACATTCTGCGCAAGGCGCTGGAAATCGGCCGCACCGCCTCCCTGCTGCTGGTGGCCCTGTTGTATCTCAGCCTGAGCATCCTCTCCACGGTACTGTTCGGGCCGGTGGCATGAAATTACAGATCCTTGGCGCCTGCGGCACCTTCATGGGCGGGCTGGCGCAACTGGCCCAGGCCATGGGGCACACCGTTACCGGGGTGGATCAGCAGGTCTATCCGCCCATGTCCGAGCAGCTGCAACAGGCGGGCATTCGTCTGTTGTCCGGCTATCGGGAAGGGCATCTGGACCCGGAGGCCGACCAGGTGATCGTGGGCAACGCCCTGAGCCGGGGCAACCCCATGGTGGAAGCCCTGTTGCGCCGGCACCAGCCCTATACCTCCGGCCCGCAGTGGCTGGGCGAGCAACTGCTGCGCCAGCGGCAAACCCTGGCGGTGGCCGGTACCCACGGCAAGACCACCACCAGCAGCCTGCTGGCCTGGATACTGGAACAGGCCGGGCAGCAGCCGGGTTTTCTCATTGGTGGGGTGCCGGAGAATTTCTCCGTCAGCGCCCGCCTGGGCAAGGGGGCGGCTTTCGTCATCGAGGCGGACGAATACGACACCGCTTTCTTCGACAAGCGCTCCAAGTTCGTTCACTACCACCCGGATATCGTGGTGCTGAACAACCTGGAGTTCGATCATGCGGACATCTTCGCGGATCTGGCGGCGATCCAGCGGCAATTTCACCATCTGGTGCGGATTGTGCCGGATAACGGCCTGCTGCTGGTCAACGCCGATGACGAGGCCTTGCGCCAGGTATTGGAGATGGGCTGCTGGACGCCGGTACAACGCTTTGGCCTGAATCCCGAACCGCAACCGGACTGGCTGGCCAGGCCGGAAAGCCCGGACGGCAGCCGCTTCAGCCTGCATTTTCGTGGTGAACAGTGGCCGGTGGCATGGTCCATGACCGGCCTGCACAATGTGAGCAATGCCACGGCGGCGGTGGCGGCGGCCCATGCGGCTGGCGTGCCGGTGGAACAGGCCGTGGCCGCCCTGGAATCCTTCGCCGGCGTGCGGCGGCGGATGAGCTGCCTGCTGGATGCGGATATTGAGGTCTACGAGGATTTCGCCCACCACCCCACCGCCATCCGCACCACCCTGGAGGGCCTGCGTGCCCGCTACCGCAACCGGCGCATCCTGGCCATTCTGGAACCGCGCAGCAATTCCATGCGTGCCGGGGCCCATACCCCGCAGATTGCCCCGGCCCTGACAGCGGCCGACCGTGTCTGGCTCTACACCCCGCCGGGGGTCAACTGGGACCCGCTGACCGTGATCGACAGCCTGCA
The DNA here is from genome assembly GCA_026993285.1 of Lysobacterales bacterium. Taxonomy (GTDB): domain Bacteria; phylum Pseudomonadota; class Gammaproteobacteria; order Xanthomonadales; family S139-57; genus S139-57. The sequence goes on from JALWTZ010000432.1 coordinate 1,455, forward strand.
CCAGCCCGGCAGCCACGCGGCGCACCCGGAAGCCCTGATACAGGCCCTGCTGGAACACACCCGCCCCGGCGATGTGCTGCTGTTCATGAGCAACGGCAGTTTCGATGCCATTCCCGCCCGTTTCGTCCAGGCCTACAGCGCCAGGGAAAGTGACCAGAGCGGCACATAGCGCACGCCCTGAGCACCCGTCAGACTCTGGTACAACACCAGCTGTTGAAACTGAAACACGCGGGCTTCGTTCGGCCCGGGCCAGACGGGTGCCGCCTGCCGGTTGCCCCGCCGGTAGCGCCCCACGCTGACATGGGGCAGAAAACGGTGTTTTTCATACGCCGCCTGGCCTGCGGCAGGCAATATCTCGCGCAATGTTTTCAGCGCATCCCGGTGGTCTTTCAAGGCCAGGGCCCGCACCGATGGCCGGTGACGGGGCAGGTCCAGCCAGTGGCTGGCAGCGGCACTGACCACGGGCAGGGCCGGCAGGGCCTCCAGCCGGGCCAGCAACTGTTGCAGGGCACGGGGTTCCAGCGTGCCGTGAAAATGCAGGGTGAGATGCCAGTTTTCCAGCGGTACCGGCCGCAGTGCTTCCGGCCAGGCGGGCGGCAAGCGCTCCTGCAGCCACTGCCGGTCGGCCGCATTCAGCGCCAGGGCGGTAAAACAGCGAACCGATCCGCTTGGGTGAGCCATGTATCACTTGCAGCAACTTGTCATCGGCCCTCACCGTAGTACCATCCTTCCTTTTGCACAAGAGCATCCCCATGAAGCTGCAACCCCGCGCCCTGTTTTTTGATCTGGATGGCACCCTGCTGGAATCCGCCCCCGACCTGCTGCTGGCGGTGGAGGCGGCCATGCGCGCCATCGACCACCCGGTTCCCGACCTGGAGCGCCTGCGCCACTGGGTGGGCAACGGTACGGAGAAACTGGTTCAGCGTGCCATTACCGGCAGCATGGAAGGGGAAGTGGATCCAGCCCTGATGCAACGGGCCATGCCGGTATTCAACCAGGCCTATGCCGAAGCGCTGGGCAAGGCCAGCCACCCCTTCCCCGGCGTGCTCGATACCCTGCGGGCGCTGCAGCGAACCGGCCTGCCCATGGCCTGCATCACCAACAAGCCCCAGGACTTCACCGTGCCGCTGCTGCGTGATCAGGGCCTGCTGGATTTCTTCACCGTGGTGGTGGGCGGCGATGTGCTGCCGGAGAAAAAGCCACACCCGGCGCCCCTGCTGCATGCCGCAAGCCACTGCGGCCAGCCCATCGAGCAGTGTTTGATGGTGGGTGATTCCCAGCACGATGTGCAGGCCGCCCGCAATGCCGGCTGCCCGGTGGTGGCGGTGAGCTACGGTTACAACCACGGGGATGACATCCGCGATGCCGGGCCGGATGCGGTCATCGACCGTTTCGAGCAATTGCGCTCCCTGCTGGAGGTGGATGCATGAAGGTCCATGGCGAGCACTACCGCTCCATCCGCCAGCGGGGCGAGGCGGTGGAAATCATCGACCAGACCCGCCTGCCGCACGCCTTTGAGATCCGGCGCCTGCAAACGCTGGAAGACGCGGCCACCGCCATACGCGACATGTGGGTGCGTGGCGCGCCGCTCATCGGTGCCACCGCCGCCTGGGGCGTCTGGCTGGCCCTGCGGGATGAGGCCTCGGATGCGCGACTGCAACAGGCGCTGGACAGCCTGCTGGCCACCCGCCCCACGGCGGTGAACCTGCGCTGGGCGTTGCAGCGGGCCGAAGCCGCCCTGCGCCCGCTGCCACCGGCGCAACGGGCCGAGGCCGCCGCCGCGCTGGCGCAGGACATCTGTGACGAGGATGTGGCCCAGAACGAGGCCATCGGCGAGCATGGCCTGGTGCTGATCGAGGCGCTGGCACGGGAGAAATCCGGCCAGACGGTGCATATCCTCACCCATTGCAATGCCGGCTGGCTGGCCACCGTGGACTGGGGCACGGCCCTGGCCCCCATCTACAAGGCCCATGATGCCGGCCTGGATGTGCATGTGTGGGTGGATGAAACCCGGCCCCGCAACCAGGGCGCCGGCCTGACGGCCTGGGAGCTGCAGGCCCATGGCGTGCCCTTTGATGTCATCGTCGACAATGCCGGTGGCCATCTGATGCAACAGGGGCTGGTGGACCTCTGTCTGGTGGGCACCGACCGCACCACCGCCAATGGCGATGTCTGCAACAAGATCGGCACCTACCTCAAGGCATTGGCTGCCCGAGACAACGGCGTGCCCTTCCATGTCTGCCTGCCCGGCCCCACCATCGACTGGCAGCTGGACGACGGCATGGCCATTCCCATCGAACAGCGCGGCGCCGATGAAGTGCGCCTGGTCCATGGCCTGAATCGCCGGGGAGAGCCGGACCAGGTGGACATCCTCCCCGCCGGCGCGTCGGTGCGCAACGATGCCTTCGATGTCACTCCGGCGCGGCTGGTAAGCGGCCTGATCACCGAACGGGGCCGCTGCCGCGCCAGCCGGGAAGGCCTGCTGGCCCTGTACCCGGAGCAGCGTCATGGCTGAGTGGCAGACCCAGCGGCGGCAACTGATCGAAACCGCCCTGGCAATGAACGCCAGCGGGGTGAACCAGGGTACCAGCGGCAACCTGAGTGTACGGGCCGGCACGGGTTTTCTTATCACCCCTTCCGGCGTGCCCTATGGGGAATTGTCGCCCGAGGACCTGCCCTGGATGGACCTGGACGGCCAGTGGCAGGGCCCGCTCAAACCCTCCAGTGAATGGCGCTTTCATCGAGATCTCTATCGGCACCGGCCGGATGCCGGCGCCGTGCTCCACGCCCACCCGGTCCATGCCGGCGCGCTGGCCTGCCTGCAGCGTGACCTGCCCGCCTTTCATTACATGGTGGCCGTGGCCGGCGGCAAGAACATCCGCTGCACGCCCTATGCCACCTTCGGTACTGAGGAACTCTCCCGCCTGGCCCTGCGCGGCATGGAGGGGCGCAAGGCCTGCCTGCTGGGCCATCACGGCCTGCTCTGCCTGGAACGGGACCTGCCCTCGGTGCTGGCTTTGGCGGTGGAGGTGGAACACCTGTGCCGCATGTACCTGCTCTGTCTGCAACAGGGTGAGCCGGAAATATTGCCGGACGAGGAAATGGCACGGGTGCTGGAGAAATTCCGCCATTACGGCGCCCGTGCCCAGGGCGAAGGCAAGGGCGAAAACCCATGAGCCGGGGCGTGGTGGCGGCGGGCCATCCGGCCACCGCCGAAGCCGGCGTGCGGGCGCTGGAAGAAGGCGGCAACGCCTTCGACGCCGTGGTGGCCGCCACCTGGGCGGCCTGCGTGGCCGAGCCCATTCTCGCCTCACCCGCCGGTGGCGGCTTTCTCCTGGCCAGCCCCATGGGCGAACGTGCCGCCCTGCTGGATTTCTTCACCCAGACGCCACTGAAACGCCAGCCCGAACCGCTGGATTTCCAGGCCATCGACGGGGATTTCGGCAAGGCGGTGCAGGTGTTTCACATCGGCATGGCCGCCTGCGCCACCCCCGGCGTGGTGGCCGGCCTGTTCGAAATCCAGGCGCGGCTCTGCCGCCTGCCCATGCGGGTCTTGCTGGAACCGGCGGTGGAACGGGCCCGGGAAGGGGTGGTACTCAACGCCTTTCAGGCCTACATCAACCGGATACTGGAGCCCATACTACGCCACACACCGGCCATCCACGCCCTGTTTCATGCCGATGGCCGGCCGCTGGCGGAAGGCCAGCGTCAGCCCATGCCCGAGCTGGCCGATTTTCTGGAAGTGCTAGGGCTGGAAGGCCGAGACCTGTTCTATCGCGGTGAGGCCGCGCAGGCGCTGGATGCACTGAGCCGTAGCCAGGGTGGCCACCTGCGCCGGACTGATCTGGAAGCCTATTCCATCGTCTGGCGCAAGCCACGGGCATTCAGCCTGGGCCAGGCGAAGGTGGCCACCAATGCCTGGCCTTCGCTGGGCGGGCCGCTGATTGCCCAGGGGCTGGAATGGCTGCAGGCCCACTGGCAGGTGCAGCCGCCGGCCGATGCGGCCCAGGAAGCCCGCGACTGGGTGGCGATGATGGCGGCCGTGGAGCAATTTCGCCGGCAAAGCGGCCTGGATGCGCACCCGCCCGAATGGCCACAGCTGGATGCCGCCCCCTTTCTGGCCGAACTGGCCCGTTTTGCCCATCACCCGCCGGCCAGCCGGGGCACCACCCATATCAGCGTGGCCGACGCGGCGGGCAACCTGGCGGCACTGACCCTTTCCAACGGCGAATGCAACGGCCATGTGCTGCCGGGCACCGGCGTGCTGCTCAACAACATGCTGGGCGAGGAAGACCTCAACCCCGGTGGTTTTCACCGCTGGCCGGAGCATGTGCGCCTGGCCTCCATGATGGCGCCCACCGTCATCGAAAAAGCAGATGGGCAGCGGCTGGCCCTGGGTTCCGGTGGCTCCAACCGCATCCGTTCGGCCATCAGCCAGGTGCTGCTGCGCCTGTTGCGCCACGGAGACCCACTGCAGGCGGCCATCGCCCACCCGCGGCTGCACTATGAACAGCAGCATCTGGACCTGGAACCGGGCCTGCCCGAAGCGGTGCAACAGGCGGTATTACGGCAGGTGCCCGACCATCGTATCTGGCCCGAGGCCAACCTGTTCTTCGGCGGAGTGCACGCGGTGGCCCGGCACGCGGACGGGCGGCTGGAAGGCGCCGGCGACCCCCGGCGGGGTGGTTGCTGTCGTCTGGCCGGTTAATGGCAATGGTATTTCGAAACCAGCAAATCGGCTATGGGGGAAGCACGAATGGCCATGAAGCCCGTGCCGGGCTGGGGTAGTATAGTGTGCTGTTCCGATCCGGCCTGAACGAGGCAGACCTTGGCCAAACTCTATTTCTATTACTCCGCCATGAACGCGGGCAAGACCACCAGCCTGCTGCAGTCCAGTTACAACTACCGTGAGCGGGGCCTGAATACCCTGTTGCTGACCCCCCGGCTGGATCACCGGGATGGTGTGGGCGTGATTGCCTCGCGGGTGGGCTTGTCGGAAAAGGCGGATGTGTTCGACGCACAGGACAATCTCTTTCTGCATGTGCAGCGCCGCTTGCGGCAGGCTCCCATCCACTGCGTGCTGGTGGATGAGGCCCAGTTTCTGAGCCGGGATCAGGTCTATCAACTCAGCGAAGTGGTGGATGCGCTGGGCATTCCCGTGCTGTGCTATGGCCTGCGTACCGATTTTCGCGGTGAACTGTTCGAAGGTAGCCAGTATTTGCTGGCCTGGGCGGATGAACTGAAGGAACTCAAGACCATCTGCCATTCCGGCCGCAAGGCCACCATGGTGGTGCGGGTGGATGAGGACGGGCATGCCGTGCGCGAAGGCCGGCAAGTGGAAGTGGGTGGCAATGAACGTTATGTTTCGGTGAGCCGTGCCGAATTCAAGAAAATCTTCCACGGTCAGGGCCGCATTCAACCGGTGCAGCAGGTGTTTGACTTTCAGCAATGCAGTGAGTCGGATGAACTGGGTTAGGCCAGAAATTCACTACTCCACCCGCTTTGGGCGCGGGCTGGCATTGGGGTGCTGCCTGGTGCTGGCCGCCTGCAGCCAGGAGATTACACCAGGCAGGGTACAGTGGCAGGTTCTGCCAGACGATGGCCGGCAACGCTATCGTGTAGAGACCCGCCTGCCAGTGCCGGAGAACCTGCGCATTGCCCTCAACCAGGGCATGAGCCTGCGCTTTCGCTTCAGTGCCCGGCTGGTGGAACAGGGCCACTGGTATCGCCAGATCCGTCGGCAGTGGCGGCAGGACATGGTGCTGCGCTACTCTGTGCTCACCCGTCATTATCAGTTGCAACGGCGGCAGGGCTGGCAGACCCTGGCGGAATGGCGGGAAGTGGAACAGGCACTGGGCCGGCAGCAGTGGCAGTGGCCGGCTGGACGGGATGGACTGCAACTGGAAGTACGCTGGCAGCTGGACCCGGCCAGTCTTCCACCCAGCCTTCGCCTGCAGGCCTTGAGCGGGCAGGGACTTTTCTTCGACACAGGCTGGCAGGTGTTGCATGGGGCTTGAACGCTGGCGACGCCCCTTGCGTACCTTGCCCTGGCTGCTGCTGGTGGGCAGCTTGCTGCTCATTCTCTATTTGATGGGCAGTGGTGGTGGTCGGGGTGGTTTCGTCGATCGCCATTTCGTGGCCCTGTTATTGGTCAATGGCGCGATTCTGCTGCTGTTGCTGGCCTGGATCGTACAGCGCCTGTTTCGCCTGTTGCGTGATATACGCCGCAACCGGCCGGGTGCCCGCCTCAGCGGGCGCATGGTAGCCCTGCTGAGCCTGCTCACCTTGCCGCCCATGCTGGCCATCTTCTGGTTCTCGGTGCAGTTTCTCGGCAAGGGTCTGGACCGCTGGTTCGATGTGCGGGTGGACCAGGCCCTCAACAACGCCATGAGCCTGGCCCAGCTGTACATCGATGAACATGCCACAGATGCCCTGCGCCGCACCCGCCGGGTAGCCGAACAACTGCAGGAAATGGACGAGGAAGCACTGCCCACCGCGCTGGTGGGCCTGGTGGAGAGCAGTCAGGCAGATGAGTTGCTGCTGCTGGATGAGCAGGGCCGCCTGTTGGCCAGCTCGGTACTGGAACCTACCCTGGCACCGGAATACCCGCCCACGGCCGCCCTGCTCACCGTGCGTCAGACGGGTGTGTACTCCAATCTGGAACAGGACCATCAGGGCCGCCTGATCATCCGGGTGCTGCTGAGTGTGCATCGCCCGGGCCAGCAACGGCTGGAAAGTCGCGTCTTGCAGGGCGTATACCGGGTACGACCGGAATATGCCCGTCTGGCCCTTCCGCTGGAAGAGCAGTTCCAGGCGTGGCATAACCTGCTCTATCTGCGGGATTCCCTGCGCTGGACCTTCATGCTGATCCTGTTGCTGGTGTTGCTCTACGGCTTTACCGTCAGCATGCTGGCCGGCTTTGGCGCGGCCCGGCGGTTGTTCCGCCCGCTGGCCCGCCTGGCGGAAGCCACCCGCAAGGTCGCCCAGGGTGAATATCGCCCCATTCCCGCCATGTCCACTCGGGACGAATTGGGCCAGTTGGTCGCGTCATTCAACACCATGACCCTGGAACTGGAACAGGCCCGCCAGAAAGATCAGGCCTACCAGCAGCGCATGGAGCGCAGCAACCGGGACCTGGCCAGCGTACTCACCAATCTGGAATCCGCCGTGGCCCTGTTCGATGATCATGGCCGCCTGCTGTTGAAAAACCCGCGCTTCGAAGCATTGACGCAGGGCGATACCCTGGAAGAAATCCTCTGGTTGCTGGGCCGTGAGCCGGCAGATTTCATGCGCCAGCTGCAACAGGGCCCGCTGGAAGAAAGCATCAACCTGAATGATGGCCGACACTGGCGCCTGCGCGCCCAGCGCATGGCCGGCCAGGAACTGGGCGGTCTGGTGCTGGTACTGGATGATATCACCGTGTTGGTGGCCGCCCAGCGGGCCGAAGCCTGGGGCGAGGTGGCCCGGCGCTTTGCCCATGAAATCAAGAACCCGTTGACGCCCATCCAGCTGGCTGCCGAGCGCCTGCGCCACAAACTGCATGCTGAACTGCTGCCAGAACAGCAATCCATGTTGCAGCGAACTACCGGCACCATCATCAATCAGGTCAAGGCGCTGAAAAACATGGTGGATGAATTCAGTGCCTATGCGCAAACAGCGGAACCCAGGCGGGCACCCGTGGAATTGGCAAACCTGGTGGACGAGGTACTGGAGCTTTACCGCCAATCCGATAGTAGTCACCGCCTGATACTAATAAAACCGCAAGAAGCCAGTGTGCTTGAAGCCGATGCCGACCGATTGCGTCAGCTGATTCACAATCTGGTTAAAAACGCCATCGAGGCCGCACAGCCGTCAACCTGTACCCTGGAAATCACCCTGCAACAGCATGATGGGCACTGTACCCTGCTATTCTGCGACCACGGCCCCGGCTTCGACCCCGCGCTGGAAGGCCGCCTGTTCGAGCCCTACGCCACCACCAAGCACAAGGGCACCGGCCTGGGCCTGGCCATCGTCCGCCAGATCGTGGAAAGCCATGGCGGCCGGGTACAGGCCTGGAACCGCAAAGAAGGGGGTGCCTGCGTGGAGCTGCTGTTTCCATTGCAATCCATGAAATAAGCAATAATTTAAATACTATACAATTATTATTTTTGCCTTTTAAAAAGTGGTTGACAGTTTTAAATCAATAATTACAATGCGCCGTCCATTCAATCAGGACGACGGAATCATGCTAAAACCGCTCAGCAGCGCAATACTCTTGACACTGTGTTTTAACTCAGCTATCGCACAGGAAGCTCCCACAGAACTCGACCCCATTACCGTCAATGGCGTGCCGTAGGCGGTGGTGGCCAGGATGTGGTCAATGTGGGCGGCTCCGGCCCCTGGGACTGGACCTCGGACGATACGGCGGAACGGGATGATGATCCGGATTATGGTGATAATGATTGTCAAGGGGGTAGGGTTGCGCAGAACAAGATTGCTAGGGATCTTACATCAGAGAAAGTGAGTTGTAAGCAAATGAATGCTGATCTTGTACCTATCATCTGCAGACACCTTATAATGCCAAGTAGTTGTAAGCCGGGGTTGACATGCACCAAGGGAGAAACATATACAATTAGATTCAAGGATGGACAAGCAACTTTTTATTGTACAGCCAGAAGTACCCGTGATTGCGGGGATATTGTTAAAAAAGAATGCAAATGAAAGTTAATCGCCTGTATATGGTAATGTTTTTAACACCTTTGGTCGTGCTAGCCTGGTATATCATTAGTAATGAATATATCAACCAGCAGAGAAATGTATCCATAGAAGTAAAGCCGCAAGCACTACTGTCACCATCATTCATGCCACCAGTATCCAAGCAGGCTCGGCATGCCGAGGAGTCTGATAAATCTCATGCTGCCCTAACTTCAGAAGCCCGGCACAATGAAATTACCTGGCCTGAAGTATTGGATCTGGACACCATGTCTGAGCAGGAAATTTCTTTTATGTATGATGAAATCGATCAATGTCTGCAGGCTGTCAGTGAAGAAAAAATAGCATTTGAATCACCTTATGATCGTTTAACACGCTTGGGTTATGACACGAATTGTCTGATCATGAGC